>JACCSD010000336.1 GCA_013813185.1 Burkholderiaceae bacterium | reverse complement strand
AGCCACGGTCGTTGCGCTTCATCTTGTCGTAGCGCGTGCCATAAAACCCCAGGTATTCCTCGCGCGACACCCAACCGTCGCTGTTGGCGTCCATCCGCTTGAAGTCCGTGTCGCCCGACGCGCTGGTTGACATCGTGCTGCCCGGCGCACTTGCGGTGCGCCCTGCAGCGCCGCCCGAATAGGTGGTGCCCACCGCCGTGCCACCCGTCGTACTGCTCTGGCGCGTCGGCTCCATGAAGCCGCATCCGCCCATCAGTGCCGCACTGCACGCCACTGCCAAAAATTTTTTCATCGTGTCTCCTCGTCTGTGATTAAAAGGTCTGCAGCTATTGCGTCGAGACGATTGCGTCAAACTGTTCATCGACCGCGTTCGCACGGTCGCGTGCAGACCTGTTAGCAAGAACAGGTCCCAACGCTCGATGCGCGCACGCTCCGCGGTACGTGCCGGCCACACGGGAACACGCATTGCCAGAGAAGACGCAGCCTTCAATCGGCCCACCCGGTCCCGTCAGGATCGCCAAAAGGATTTCAATGAGAAAACTTGTCTTCGCTGCGATCGCGGGCTTTCTTTGGAAGAAACTGCGCGCGCGTATGTCGCCGGCCACACCGCAACGCCAGCCACGGCCGTCGAGCGGTATTGAATGAACCCGCTTGCGCTGCTGTCCGGCGCAGGCATTCTTTGCGGCGCGCTATGGCTGGGTGGTTGCGCGTCGATGGTCGACTCGCGCTTCGAACAGATCATCGGTGCCGAGCTGCCCCGAGTAGTCGGCCCGGCCGCGCGTTATGAAGTCAACGTCGCAGGCGGGCGCGTCAATGGCGAAATTGCTGATCTGAAGCAGGTGCGCGCGCTGAGCGAGCGCGTCGCGCGCGAAAGATCACCGGTTCTCGATCGGGTTGAAGTGACGATGGCCGATGTAGTCGTGAACCGCGCCGAAAAGCGGCTGCTCAGCCTGCGCGCCGCGGATGCAAACGTGCGAGTTCTGCCGTCCGATATCGCCGCCTTTCTGGACGCGAAACCTGGTTTGGACAACGTGACCGTGGCGCTGCAGCCGCCGTATGAAATGACGGTGGAGACGCAGTTCGCCGTCGCCGGACTCGCCCTTCCCAGATTTGCCCGCAGCAAGGTGCGCGGCAGGCTGGTTGTGAGCGGCGGAACTTTGATCATGGAAGTCGCTGATCTGCGGATTGCCGGCTACCCGACTGGCACGATTCCCGCCATCGTTCTCGAAACTCTGATCAATCCGATAGTCGATTTGTCGGCTCTGCCGGCGCCTTCACGCGTGACCTCGGTGCAAGTGACGCCGGATGCCGTGCTGCTAACGGCAAGCGGTACTCAGACGTCGATAGCGTTCGAACGGGGTGCGCGGTGAGCAATTGAGAACCTGCCGAACTGCGTCCTTGGCGCCCGCGCCGCGTGCGGAATCTGTGGGAGTCGCGCACATGCCGATCGAGCGCGGTGTGGGCGAGCTCGGTGTTTCAGTCAACAATCAACGCTTTTCGATGGAAGCCGGCCGGTGAGGGGCGCGCCCGATTGATGGCATTGCCAGTTGTCTTTCGCCCGCGCGTCCGGGATGATCTGCCGCTGCCGTACCGGGCCAAGAAAAACAAACGATGATTCCCCGCCATGTTCCTTTGGTCGAAACCACGCGTGGCGGTACCACCGAGTGCGTTCACTATGGCTCGATCGCGGTGGTCGATGCCAGGGGCAAGCTGATCGCATCGGCCGGCGACCCCGATTCACTGAATTTCACACGTAGCGCACTCAAGCCGCTGCAGGCACTGCCGTTTATCGAAGACGGCGGCCTTGCGCACTACGGCTTCGGCTCGCACGAGCTGGCGCTGATGTGCGCCAGCCATAGCGGCGAAGCGATGCACGTATCGATCGTGCAGCGCATCCTCGCGCGCGTGGGGTTGGAAGAATCGGCGCTGCAGTGCGGCTGTCATCCGCCGAGCTATTTTGCGGCGAACGAAACCGCGGCGCCGGCAGGCGTCACCTGGAGTTCGCTGCACCACAATTGCTCGGGCAAACACGCCGGCTTTCTCGCTTATTGCCGGATGCACGGACTGCAGACCGAGAACTATCTGGACAGCGGCCATCCGCTGCAGCAGAGAATTCGGACGACGACGGCGCGCTTTGCGCAGGGTGACACGATCGCGCAGGGCACGGATGGCTGCAGCGCGCCCAATTTCGCCATGCCGCTGAAACGATTGGCGCAACTTTATGCACGGATCGCCGCCGAAGAATCGCCCGAGATGCAGGCGATCACGTTTGCAATGAGCCATCACCCCGACCTGGTGTCGGGGACCCGCCGCGCCGACCTGGCAATCACGCAAAGCGGCCGCGGCGACTGGATCAGCAAAGCCGGCGCCGATGGCATGCAGGCGATCGGCGTGCGCTCGCAGGGGCTCGGCATTGCCATTCGGATCGCCGATGGCAACACGCGCGCCGTGCACGCGGCGACGGTCGAAGTTCTGGAGCAGCTCGACTTGCTCGAAGACCCGAGTGGCACCCCGCTCGCCGTTTACGACTGCCCGCCGATTCGCAACTATCGCGGCATCGAGACCGGCGGCGTGGTGCCGGTGCTGAAGCTGATCGGGCACTAACTCAGCACGACTTCTCCGCGCGGCGTCCGGATCGTCGCCGCCAGCATCTTCGGCCCGGGCGCAAGATCGACCGGCCCCATGATCTTCAGCGCGCGAAACATCCCCATGATGCCGTTGGTTCCGAGCACAGCGGCCGGATGCGACAGTTGCAGGCGCACCAGCTCGCAGCCGCTGTCTTCGAGAACATCGCACGGATGGTGCACCGATCCGTCATCGGCCTGCAGCCACTGAATCGCGGTCGGCAGCACACCTCCCCACGCGAGCGACCCGGTTTCGGGTACCGCAATGTTCCAGTGAAATTCACCGCGATTCATCGAGACGATCTCTCCCAGGTCCGGCACCCGCGCGCAAGCGTCGGCCAGTGATTCGCAACGTACCGCCCACGTAACCAGGCGCGGTCCAGCAGCCAGCAGCGTTTGCATCTCGGGCTCGTCCAGGGAGAACCAGCGCGGCCGCGCAGGCGTGACTCCCTCCGGGTCAATCGCGATCACTTCGAGATAAGCACGCGCGCCCAGCTTCAGCAGCGCGTTGTGCGTGCCCATCGCGACATGCTGGCCGCCAGCGAGCGGCCTCGCGCCGAGGCGCTGCTCAACCCATTCGACGCCGTCGTTCAGCTCGGCGCACGCGATAACGATGTGGTCAAGTTCGCTGCGACGCATCAGCTCTTCATCAACCAATGAGTCTGCCGTCTTCGCGGAACGGATAAGAAGGCCCGAAGTCACCGATATATTCGGTATGCGTGACCAATCGCTGCCCATCCCACCAGTGCAGCTGAAACGCCGGCGGCTCCATGATGAAATGGTCGGCGCCATCGCGCGCGAGGTCGAGTACCACCTGATGTGCGGGGCTTGGGCACGTACTGGCAACGGTCCCGCCGAAGCGCACGGTGATCGGACGATGCAAATGCCCCGCGATGACACGCTCGACCTGGGGATGCCGCGCAATGATCAGCTCCAGCTTGGCGGACGAATCGAGCGCGATGCGGTCCATATGCCCGATGCCAGTGATAAACGGCGGGTGATGTAACGCGACTACGGTCGGTTTACCGGACTCCGCCAGTGCGCGCTCAAGCCATGCCAATCGCTCGTCGCACAGCGTGCCCCCGCTCTGGCCCGGAATCACCGTATCGAGTGCAATCAGGCGTAATGGAAAATCTTCGACCACGTACTGAGTAAACGCGGAGTTCGACTGCAAATAAGGGTGATCGTCGAATACCTCGCGTAACGCCCGCCGCTCGTCGTGATTGCCCGGCATCAGATACAACGGCATGGTCAGCGGCGACAGCAATTCGCGTAGCAACCCGTATTCGGCCGCAGTGCCGCCATCGACCAGATCGCCGGTGGCGAGCACGACATCCGGCCGCTGCGGCAAGCGGCCGATGTGCGCGACGCAACGCTCCAGCATCGCCGCGGTGTCGACGACGCCATATGCAAGCCTGCGCTCGGGTTTGATATGCAGATCGCTGATCTGACACAAGATCATCGCGCTCAGGACTTTAGCGTCAAGACGGCGGCCGGATCTATCGCGCAATGCACCGATTCGCCGCTGATGAAAGGGGTGCGCTGTTGCGCGCGAACCGTGACCCATTGAGCGTCGCCGGTGTCGATCACCAACCGCGTGTGATCGCCGAGGAAAAAGCTGCTGACGACCTTGCCGCTGAAATTCGCGGCGGCCGGCGACACGATTCGTACGTCTTCCGGTCTGAACATGATTTCGGTTGAGCCCACAGCGTCGGGGCCCAAGGCAATCACTCCGCCGCTGAAGCGCAGAGCATTGCCTTGCACTACTCCAGTGATGCGATTCATCGTGCCGATGAAATCAGCAACGAAGCTGCTGGCCGGTGCTGAGTAGATGTCCTGCGGCGATCCGATCTGCGCGATGCGACCATGCTCCATCACCGCGATGCGGTCACCGAGCGCCATCGCTTCTGCCTGATCGTGAGTGACGTAGACGGTCGTAATGGCAAGACTGCGCAGGAGCCGGTCGATTTCAAGCCGCAGGCTGTCGCGCAGTTTGGCGTCGAGCGCGGTCAGCGGTTCGTCGAGCAGCAGCGCGCGCGGGCGTGTTGCGATCGCGCGCGCCAGCGCAACGCGCTGCCGCTGGCCGCCCGACAATTGATCGATCCGGCGTTGTGCCAGCGGCTCGATATGCATCATCGCCAGCATCTCCTTAACGCGTGCAGCGCGTTGCATCGCCGGCATGCCGCGCACCTTTAAACCGTATTCGACATTCTCCGCCACCGACATATTGGGGAACAACGCATAGCTCTGAAACACCATCCCCACATTGCGCTTTTCGATTGGCACCGGCGTTACATCGGTGCCGTCGAATAGCACGCGGCCTCCGGTATCGGGCGCCTCGAGCCCGGCAATGATGCGCAGCGTGGTTGTCTTGCCGCAGCCTGAAGGCCCAAGCAGCACGATCGTCTCGCCGGCAGCGATCTCGAGATCGATCGGTTCGAGTGCGCGCGTGCCGTCGTCGAATGTCTTGCCGCAACGCTGTACCTGAATCGGGATGCCGCTCATACCGGCTTACGCTGTTGCGCCGAACGCGCCGGATTCACCGGCTGCGACGCCCATTGAAGTGCTATCAGCAGAGGAATGATGATGACGAAAAAGATCAGCGTGTAGGCAGAGCCGACTTCGAGCCGCAGCGACGCATAGGCATCGGCGAGACCCACGGGCAAGGTCGGTGTCAGCGGCGTGTGCAGCAACAGCGTCATGTTGAACTCGCCGATCGACAATGTCACCACCATCAGCGAGCCGGCGACGATGCCGGCGCGGCAATTCGGCAACACAATTCCGAAAAACCGCTGCGTGAAACTCGCGCCCAGGCTGCGTGCCCCTTCCTCGAGTGACTTCAAGTCGATCGATGACAGTACCGCGAGCACACTTCGCACCATGAACGGCAGAGTGAACAGCACATGCCCAACCAGGATGATCAGCCAGCTGCGACGAAATCCGCCCCAGTTGCCGAACGTGACAATCAACGCGAGCGCGGTGGCCAGTCCCGGAATGGCGACCGGCATTACCAGCAGTTCCTCGATAACCCGCGTGGCCGCGTTGTTGGCGCGCGCTAGGGCATAGGCGGCGGGCACTCCAAGCAGCAAGGTGCACACGAGGCACGCCAGCGCGATCTGAATCGAAAGCAGAATCGTGTGCCGGTAATCGGTCCAAACCTTGATTACCCACTCGAGCGTGACGCCGCTTTCGATCCCGATAAAGTAGTTGCGCGTCACGCCCGCCAGCATCGACATGCCGACCGGAACGATCAGAAAGGCGCACACGACGATCGTGAACGCGAGCAGCGGCCAGAACCAGATTGAGCGGCGCATGCTTATCCGGCTGCAGCCACGGTGGTGCCCGCTGCGGTACGAACGGTGGCCAGCACCGCCCACGTCAGCGCGCCGAGAACGAACGACAGCGCAGCCGCTGTCGCCACGTTCGCCTGCAACGTGAACTCGGTATAGATCACCATCGGCAGCACGTTGATTCGGGTGGCCAGAGTGAACGCGGTTCCAAACGCGCCCATGGCGGTGGCAAAGCAGATCGCACCGGCCGACAACAACGCAGGCTTGAGCGCCGGAACGATCACGTCGCTGACCACACGCAGCGGCCCGGCGCCGAGCGATCGCGCCGCTTCCTCCAAACGCAGATCAAGTTTCTCGGCAGCGGCCATGACGGTAAGAATCGTGCGCGGAATCGAAAAATACAAATAGCCGAGAAACAGTCCCGCCATCGAATAGGCAAACACGATTCGCTCGCCGATCAGGCGCTCACTGATGTCCGGAATCAAACCCTGCCGGCCAGCCAGCATGATCACCATGAACCCAATGACGACACCGGGAAACGCGAGCGGCAGCGTCAGCAGTGCCGCCAGCAAAGCGCGCCCGCGAAAGCGCGCGCGAGTCAGGAACACGCCGGTGATCCCTGAGATTAACAACGTTGCAACGGTGGTCGCCGCTGCCAGCGCCACGGTGGACACCAGGCTGCGCAGATACTGCGGATCGGTCAGCACCGCGGTGTAGGCGCCCCAACCGCGCGCACCTGAGCCGCCGATCAGGAACAGGTTGCCGAGCGGCAGAAGAAAAAATGCAGTAAAGACGATCGCGGCCGGCAGCAGCAGCCAAACCAGAATCGGGCCTTCGTTACCTAGCGCAGTGCGAAGCCGGCGGTGTGGAACTGGCGTCGCAATGCGGTTGGCTTCGGAAGCCCGACTCACTTCGCTGCCTTAGCCTACGTCTTTTCGATAACGCTCGCCGATTACCTTTGCCACGCTCGAAAGCTTGAAGACATCGATCGGTTGCGCGCGCGCATATTCCGCGTCGGCCACAAAACGAGCGCGCACCTCCGCGCTCATCGCGGACGGGAAAACGGGCCGCAAGAACGCGTTTCCCCAATGCCGCTGCCCCTCATCGGACAACACAAAATCGAGCATGCGGCGTCCGTGGTCGGGATTCGGACCGCGCGCGACCAGTCCCATCACGTACGGAAGCTGCTGTGTGCCTTCGCGCGGAATCACGAACTGCACCGGCGCCTTGTCGGTGTACTGCGCGCGATAGGCGTTGAAGTCGTAGTCGAACAGAATCGGAATCTCGCCCGACAGCACGCGCGCATACGCGGTTTGCGTTGGCACGATCGGATCGTTCGCTTGCAGCTGCTTGAAGTAAGCAATCCCCGGATCGAGGTTGTCGTAGGTACCGCCCAGCGCCAGGTTGACTGCGATCACACCGACCTGGCCGACGGCCGCACTCGCCGGATTCAGGTAGCCGACCATCCCTTTGTAATCGGCATTGGTCAGGTCACGCCACGAGCGGGGCACCGGCTTGCCGCGAAGCGCGGCCGTGTTGATGAACAAGCCCAGCGTGCCCGAGTGAATCGTGAACCAGTATCCATCCGGATCTTTCAAGCCGGCAGGAATGTCGTTCCAGCGCTGTGGGCGATACTGAGCCAGAACGCCGGCCTCGCGCGCCTGCGGGCCGACTTGACCGCCGAGGTAGGTCACATCGGCCACCGGGTTGCCCTTCTCGGCGATCAGCGCTGCCAGCGATTGCCCCGAGTTCTTGTTATCCGGCGGAACCGAAATGTTCAAACGCTGATTGATCAGCTTCAGCATGCCGCCCCAGTCGGCCCACTCGGGCGGGCAGTTGTAGCAAATGGCGCGCTGTTGCTGCGCCAGCAAAAGCCCGGGCAGCGCGCTAAACGCGCCTGCGACAGCGGCGGATTTCAGAAGTCGGCGTCGGTTCATGGTCTCCTCATTTGTAAACATGCCGTTTCATTCTAAGGGCGATCCAAGACCACAGTATGTCTGCAGCGCGAGCGCTGACCGCCTTAGCAACCTCTTGAGTAAACTGCGCGGCCTTGCGTGATGGGGCGCAAATTGAGCGCCGCGCGATGCTTCCCTCGCACAAACAACAACTCGTCGGTTTGATCGAAGACGCTTGCGCACAGCTGGGCGTGACGGGTATGCAAGTTGTGCTCGAGCGGCCTAAGGTCGAAGCGCATGGGGATGTCGCTACCAACGTCGCTCTGCAGATCGCTAAGGCTCAAAAGAAAAATCCACGCGAGGTGGCGACCGATATTGCGACCACGATGCGCGCGGCGGGCGCGTTTTCATTTCTGTTGGACAAGGTCGAGGTGGCCGGCCCTGGATTCATCAACCTGCGGCTCGCCGCCAGCGCCCGGCAGCAAGTCGTACGCGAAGCATTGCAAGAAGCCGGCCACTTCGGTATCAGCGACGCGCATAACGGCGAGCGTGTCATGGTCGAGTTCGTGTCCGCCAATCCGACCGGCCCGCTGCATCTGGGCCATGCACGGCAGGCAGCGCTCGGCGACGTGCTGGCCAATTTGCTCGCCGCGCAAGGGTGGCACGTCACGCGCGAGTTCTACTACAACGACGCCGGCGTACAGATCGCAACGCTGGCGCAGTCGGTGCAGGTGCGCGCGAAGGAACTGCAGGGCGAGGCCGTCGAGTTTCCGGAAAGCGGCTACCGTGGCGAATACATTGCAGAGATCGCACGCGACTATCTGGCGCGCGCCGCGATCACGCGCGAAGGAGTCACCGTTATCGCAAGCGGTGACGTCGACGACCTCGCCGCCCTCGAACGCTTCGCTGTCGCCTACCTGCGCAACGAACAGGATCGCGACCTCGCAGCGCTCGGCGTTTTCTTCGACAGCTTCTTTCTCGAATCCTCGCTGTATCGCGACAACAAGGTTGAAGCAGCGGTGTCGGCGATGGTCGCATCCGGCATGACGTACGAGGAAGGCGGCGCGCTCTGGCTCAAGACCACTGCGCTCGGAACAAACGGTGAGCTCGCCGGGCAAGGGGGGCCGTCGGCGGACGACAAGGATCGCGTCATGCGCAAGTCGGACGGCACCTATACCTACTTTGTGCCCGACGTCGCGTATCACATCATCAAGCTGCAGCGTGGCTACGACAGGGTGATCAACGTGCAAGGCGGCGATCACTTTGGCACTGTCGCGCGTGTGCGCGCCGGCCTGCAGGCGGCAGCGAACGCGCTCGGCATCGCCGTGCCGCGCGGATACCCGGACTACGTTTTGCACAAGATGCTACGGGTGACCAAGGGCGCCGAAGAAGTGAAGATGAGCAAGCGTGCCGGTACCTATGTGACGCTGCGCGATCTGCTCGATTGGGTCGGGCGCGACGCGACCCGATTTTTTCTGGTGTCACGCAAGCCCGACGCGGAGTTCGTGTTCGATGTCGACCTGGCGGTCTCCAAATCGGAGGACAACCCGGTTTACTACGTGCAGTACGCACACGCGCGCGTCTGTTCGGTGCTGGTGCAAGCGCAAGAAAAAGGGTTCAGTGCGCCTGCGGTCGAACGCGTCGATCTCGCGCCGCTGCAAAGCGAGCGCGAGCAGTCGCTGATGAAGCGGCTGGCCGAGTATCCGGCTGCGATTGCGGACGCCGCACGTGATGCCGCCCCCCATCAGGTGGCCTCTTACCTGAAGGAACTCGCCGCCAGTTTTCACGCCTACTACAATGCCGAGCGCGTGCTGGTGGACGATGAAAACACGCGCAACGCCCGGTTGGCGCTGCTGTTTGCCACGCGTCAGGTGCTGGCGAACGGACTCGGGTTACTCGGCGTTTCAGCACCCCAACGCATGTGAAGCGAAACTGAAAAAGTGCCTAATACTTTGCAACGCGGAACAACACTGGTCGGCTTCATCGCCGGCCTGGTGCTTGGCTTGGCAATCGCGGTGGCAGTGGCACTTTTCATTACCAACGCGCCGGTGCCGTTCGTCAACAAAGTTCGGCCGGCCAGCGACCATGTGAACCCGGCGGGCACCGGCCCGCTGCCCGATCCGAACAAGCCGCTATACAGTCAAGCGCCCGCGAAAGTCGCCGTACCCGAGCCTGCGAAGATCAATCCGGCGACCGATCCCAAGGCCGCCCCCCCGCCGGCCGAAAAGGGCAACATTTTTCCGGCCGAAGACTCGCGCTTTCTGTTGCAGGCGGGCGCCTTTCGGACGGCCGACGATGCGGACTCGATGCGAGCACGCTTGGCGCTGCTGGGCTTTGACGCCCGCGTTTTTCCGCGCGAGCAGGACGGCACCACGCTGTATCGCGTGCGCCTCGGTCCATACGGCAACCTTGACGACGTCAATCGGATTCGCAAAACGATGGCAGAAAACGGCATCGACGTTCAACTGGTCAGGCTTAAATGAGCTGAAATAGCGCCTGAAACCCCTGTCATCGGCGCGTGTCTGAACGACGTTGCTATTGCGATACTGCTGCCGCACATTCAACCCGAAAGATTTCAAAGTTGTGGAGAGCTTCAATGTTGATTAAGCGCCGTCGTTTGATGATCGCTGTTGCAGCCGTCCCCGGTATCGCCTGGGCACAGTCCGGCCGGCCGTTGCAGGAGCTGAAGGATTTCCGGCCCGTCACGCCGCCGCAGCCGTCCGAATCGGGCAACAAGATCGAAGTGGTCGAATTCTTCCAGTACTCATGCCCGCACTGCATGTCCTATGACCCGGTGCTGCAGGGCTGGCGGAAAAACCTGCCGGCCGATGTCGAATATCGGCGCGTTCCGATCTCGTGGGACGAGAAATCGGTTCCGCACGTTCGCATCTATTACACGCTCGAGGCGCTCGGCAAGACCAACGAGTTGCACTCGAAGGTGTTCGAAGCGATTCAGGTCAAGAGAATGTCGATGCTGAAGCCCGAAGAGATCGCCGACTTCATGGCGGCGCAAGGCATCGATCGCAAGCAGTGGCTCGATGCGTACAACTCGTTCTCGGTCGGTGCCCGCGCCAATCGCGCCGGACAGGTGTGGCGCGCCTACAAGATCGACGGCACACCCAGCATGGCGGTCGACGGCAAGTACGTGACGGCCCCGTCGATGGCCGGGTCGCGCGAGGCAAGCCTGGTCGTACTCGACAGCCTGGTGCAGCGCGCGAGAACCGAACGCAAGAAGTAACACATACTTTTCCCGCCTTTGTACTGCGCGCGTACGCGCGGCCGCTCCGAAGGGAGCGCACCTAACTAATGTTTGCGGTTCGTCTGTCGCTCGTCGCGCGAGTGCATGTGCGACCGCGCAGCGGTCGCGTACACGAGGAGCGCATGAGTTTGAACGTTTTCATCACCGGCGCCTCCAGCGGCATCGGCGCCGCGCTGGCGAACGAGTTCGCAACGCGCGGCGCGTGCCTTGGCTTGGTGGCGCGGCGGCGCGATGCACTCGACGCCGTCGAAGCCGCTCTGCCAGGCAAGCATCACACGTACGTTGCCGATGTCACGGACAGGGAAGCATTGATCGGCACTGCGCGCGCATTCGACGCGGCGGTCGGTGGCACCGACATCGTGATCGCGAATGCCGGCATTTCGATCGGCGTGAAGACCGAGTTCCACGAAGACCTCGAGCAGTTCGCCAGGGTCATGGATACCAACGTACTCGGCATGGCCGCGACTTTTCATCCCTTCATCGCCGGCATGAAGGCGCGCCGCCGCGGGACGCTGGTCGGGATCGCCAGTGTGGCGGGCGTGCGCGGCCTCCCGGGGTCGGATGCTTACTGCGCGTCCAAGGCAGCCGCGATCGTCTATTGCGAAAGCCTGCGGGTCGAGATGGCCAAGCACGGCATCAAGGTCGTGACGATCGCGCCGGGCTTCATTCGCACTTCGCTGACCAGGAAGAATCCGTATCAGATGCCGTTTCTGATGGATGCAGATGCGTTTGCGCAGCGCGCCGCCGACGCGATTGTCGCTGGAGTGCGTTACCGCACGATCCCGTGGCAGATGGGTGGGGTGAGCAGCCTGTTGAAACTGATGCCGCGCTGGTTGTTCGATCGGCTGATGTCGAATCGCAAGCAAAAGCCACGCGCCGGCGACGCGTGACTTGGATGAACCCGCGGTGATGGCTGCGCGCTCCGTCGACGCCGCCGGACACATCCATGCAACGGCCGGTCCAAACGCGCGCGTCGTCTCGCTGGTGCCGTCCATCACCGAGCTTCTGTTCAGCCTCGGTCTCGGCGAGCAAGTGGTTGGCCGCACCGGCTTTTGCATCCATCCGCGCGCAGTGGTGCGCGACGTGCCGAAGGTCGGTGGCACCAAGGACGTCAAGCTGGACGCCCTGCGCGCGCTGAACCCGACGCATGTGATCGTCAACGTCGACGAGAACGATCGTTCCACGTTCGAGAAGATTCAG
>JACCSD010000162.1 GCA_013813185.1 Burkholderiaceae bacterium | reverse complement strand
TGCCGGCGCGCGTGCTCGACCGCTACGAATTTGCGGGTGAGCTGTCGCTGTCGGGTGAGTTGCGCCCGGTGCGCGGAACATTGGCGATGGCGTATGCCGTCACGCTGGCGTCCGTCGGCGCTGCGAGTGAAAAAGGCGCAGCCGAGAAAAGCCCACTACGCGGCTTTGTTGTCCCGGCCGAGAGCGCCGATGAAGCGGCGCTGGTCGGGCAGGTGCTGATTTATCCCGCGAAGACGCTGCTGCAAGTCGTCGAACATTTGCGCGCTGAAGCCGGCGAAGCCGACGCGCGGCGAATCGAAGTTCACCAGGCGATGGTGCGTCTGACGCCGCCCACGTATCCCGAAATGTTCGACGTCAAGGGCCAGCTTGCCGCACGGCGCGCGCTTGAAATTGCCGCTGCCGGCGGCCACAGTGTCCTGCTGGTGGGACCGCCGGGAACCGGCAAGACGATGCTGGCGCAGCGCTTTGCCGGCATTCTGCCGCCGATGACCACCGATGAAGCCCTCGAATCGGCGGCGGTGCTGTCGCTCGCGGGACAGTTCGCAACGCAGCGTTGGGCGACGCGCATTTATCGATCGCCGCATCACACCGCAAGCGCGGTTGCGCTGGTGGGCGGCGGCAATCCGCCGATGCCGGGTGAAATTTCGTTGGCGCATCACGGCGTGCTGTTCCTGGACGAGCTGCCTGAATTCGAGCGGCGCGTGCTGGAAGCGTTGCGGCAGCCGCTCGAATCGGGACTTATCACCGTGTCGCGCGCCGCGCGGCAGGTCGAGTACCCGGCTAAATTTCAATTACTGGCCGCGATGAATCCGTGCCCGTGCGGATATTTCGGCCATAAGACGATCGAATGCCGCTGCACGCCCGATCTGGTGGCGCGCTACCAGGACCGCATCTCGGGACCTCTGCTCGACCGCATCGACATGCGCGTCGAAGTGTCGTCTTTCACCGAAGAGGAGCTGACGACACTGGGTGACGGCGAGCCGACGCGCTTTATCGCCGAGCGGGTGCGCAAGGCGTACCACCGGGCGCTTTCACGGCAGGGCAAGCTGAACGATCACCTGCAGCCGGCCGAGATCGACCAGGTCTGCACCGTCACGGGCGCCGTCAAGCAGCTGTTGCACGCGGCCGCGGTGCGGCTCGGCTGGTCGATGCGCGCGTACCACCGCGTGCTGAAAGTATCGCGCACCATCGCCGACCTGGCCGGAACGGACGAGCTCGCAACATCGCACGTGGCGGAAGCGATTCAATACCGGCGCTCGCTGCGTGAAGTCTGATCGGCCTGCGCCGGCGACCCGGATCAATTCGGCGGCGAACAAACCCAGGTTACTTGTTCACCGGCATCGCAAACTCAGGCCCTTTGCTGGCGGCCGCATCGGGCCAGCGCTGCATCACCGACTTGTAGCGCGTGTAGAAGCGAACGCCTTCTTCACCGTAGGCGTGATGGTCGCCGAACATCGATCGCTTCCAGCCACCGAACGAATGGAACGCCATCGGCACCGGAATCGGCACGTTGATGCCGACCATGCCTGCATGGACTGCACGCCCGAAACTGCGAGCGGTGCCGCCGTCTGACGTATAGATGGCAACGCCGTTGCCGTACTCGTGCGAATTGACGACCTCGAGCGCGGCCGCGAGGTTGGGCACGCGAACGACGCATAGCACCGGCCCGAATATCTCTTCGCGATAAATGCGCATCGTCGGCTCAACGTTGTCGAATAACGTGGCGCCAAGAAAAAATCCAGCCTGCGTCGCAGCTTGATGCGAGCGGCCGTCGCAAACGATGCTCGCACCTTCGGTAACGCCGCAGTCGATGTAGCCAAGCACCTTTTCGCGATGCGCGGCGGTCACCAGCGGTCCCATATCGGCGCGTGCGTCCATGCCGCCGGTGATGGTCAGGGCGCCGATGCGTGTTTTCACTTTGCCGATCAAAGCATCAGCGACATCGCCCACTGCGACACACACCGAGATCGCCATGCAGCGCTCGCCGGCTGAGCCATACGCCGCGCCTACCAGCGCATCGGCCGCGTGGTCGAGGTCGGCGTCGGACATCACCACCATGTGATTCTTGGCGCCGCCCAGCGCCTGCACCCGCTTGCCGTGCCGTGTGCCTTCGGCTTGGATGTACTCGGCGATCGGTGTCGAGCCGACGAAGCTGACCGCGGCGATATGGGAGTGCGTCAGGATCGCGTCCACCGCTTCCTTATCGCCTTGCACGACGTTGAATGCGCCGTCAGGTAAGCCCGCTTCTTGCAGCAGCTCGGCCAGCAGCAGAGACGCCGATGGGTCGCGCTCCGAAGGTTTCAGCACGAACGTGTTGCCGCACACGAGCGCCAGCGGAAACATCCACATCGGAACCATCACCGGAAAGTTGAACGGCGTGATGCCCGCCACCACGCCGAGCGGCTGCCGCAGCGAATAGTTGTCGATGCCGCCGCCGATGTTGTCCGAAAACTGCGTCTTCAGAAGTTGCGGGGCGCCGCACGCGAATTCGACCACTTCGATGCCGCGTTGAACTTCGCCCTTGGCATCGCTGAATACCTTGCCGTGCTCGTGCGTGATGATCGACGCGAGCGCTTCATGATTGCGCTCCAGCAATTCCTTGAAGCGAAACATCACGCGCGCGCGATTCAGCGGAGAGGTTTCGCTCCACGCGGGAAACGCTGCGAGCGCGGCACTTACCGCGGCATCGACAGTGACCGCATCGGCCAACCGAACCGACCCGGTGACGTCGCCGGTGGCGGGGTTGAACACCTTGCCCGTGCGCGACGCCATGCCGGCGACCCGTGCGCCGCCAATCCAGTGCGTAATGTCGGCGAGTGCCGCTTCGTTTTTTCCCATCTGGCTATTTTGCTCCAATCAGGTGTCCTAGATACTCGCGCGCGCCCGGAACCTGGATCAGATCGTCGAAAGTCGCGTGGCGGGTCACCTCGCCACGCTGCACGAAGACGAAGCTTTCGGACAGCTCTCGCAGAAGCTCGAGCTGCCATGGCTCTTGCGGATGCAAGCAGACGAACAGCAGGCGGTCGCGGCGCCGCAGGTTCTCGAAGAAACGAAGCATGAAGCCGATGTAACCGTCCTGCGTGTTCAGCTGCGGCTCATCGAACAAGTGGACCAGCGCCTCGTCGCGCGCGGCACGTGCAAGCATCGCCTCGGGTTTCCATGATCGAAATCGACGTATCTGATACGACTGGTGGTAGTGCCGCGCCAACTGTCCGCGTTCGCTGCGGCGCACGCGGTGAATGTCCTGACCGTCGACCTGCACCGAACCCGCCGTCGGAGCATTCGAGCCGGTAATCAACTCGAACAGCGTCGTCTTGCCCGAACCGTTCGGTCCCAACACGCCGACGATCCCTGGTTCGCTAAATGCCAGCTCGGCTTGCAGAACAAAGCTTGGCGCTTTGGCCCATCGGCTCCTGCGATATTCCTTGCGCAGCGAGGCAACGCGCAGCAGATCTCGCATGGGTCGTCGCTCACGCACCCAGCAGCCGGGCGCGCTTGGCGGGATCGTCGCGCAATTCCGCCGCGGGGCTTTGGTGCGCGACCGTGCCGTGATCGAGCACGACCACGCGATCGGCGACTTCGAGCGCGGCGCCGACGTGTTGCTCGACCAGCAGCACGCTGACACCTTCTTTCTTCAGCCGCTGCACCGTGCGCATCACATCCTGCACCACCTTCGGCGCCAATCCCTGGCTGGGCTCGTCCATCAGCACCAGGCCGGGGCTGCCGAGCAAAGCGCGCGAGATCGCGACCATCTGCA
>JACCSD010000296.1 GCA_013813185.1 Burkholderiaceae bacterium | reverse complement strand
GCGCCTGACCAAGCATCGGACCGACGCCGCCCATCTGGAACATCAGCCATTGCAGTGCGACGTACTTGCCGCGCGCATCGCGCGGCAGATATTTGGCGGTCTTGCCCGCGAGGTAGAGCAGGATCGCACCCGATTCGAAAATGGAAATGGGCTTGCCGTCAGGTCCGTCGGAGTCGACGATGGCCGGCATCTTGTTGTTCGGGCTGATCTTCAGGAAGTCAGGCTCGAACTGGTCGCCTGCGCCGATATCGATCGGGTGCACGTTGTACGGCAGCGCGCACTCCTCGAGCATGATGTGGACCTTATGGCCGTTCGGTGTGGGCCACGTATATAAGTCAATCACTTTGCACCTCCTGCTTTGCCAAGTTCAAATTTCGCGATTGCGTTGCGATGGACTTCGTCGGGTCCATCGGCCAGCCGCAGCGTGCGCGAGTGCGCGTACGCATACGCCAGTGGAAAGTCGTCGCACACGCCGCCGCCGCCGTGCGCCTGGATCGCCCAGTCGAGCACGTCGCACGCCACGTTCGGCGCGACCACCTTGATCATTGCGATCTCGGCTTTCGCCGCCTTGTTGCCGACGGTGTCCATCAACCACGCGGCCTTTAGCGTGAGCAAGCGCGCTTGATCGATTCTGCAGCGCGATTCGGCAATCCGCTCCTGCCAAACGCCTTGGCGCGCGACCACTGAACCAAACGCGACCCGGTTGGAAAGCCGCTGGCACATCAGCTCGAGCCCGCGTTCGGCCAGCCCGATCGAGCGCATGCAGTGATGAATGCGCCCGGGCCCGAGGCGGCCTTGCGCAATTTCGAAGCCGCGACCTTCGCCTAGCATCAGGTTGCCCGCCGGCACGCGGACGCTCTTGAAGTCGATTTCCATGTGGCCGTGCGGCGCGTCGTCGTACCCGAAGACGCTGAGGGGCCGCATCACGTTGATCCCCGGTGTGTCCGACGGCACCAGGATCATCGACTGCTGCGAGTGCCGCGGCGCATCGGGATCGGTCTTGCCCATCACGATGTAGATGCGGCAACGAGGATCTCCCGCCCCCGAAATCCACCACTTGCGGCCGTTGATCACGTAATCCTCGCCGTCGCGCACGATCGACGTTTGAATGTTGGTCGCATCGCTCGACGCAACGGCCGGCTCGGTCATCACAAAGGCTGAGCGGATCTCGCCCGCCAGCAGCGGTTTCAGCCATTGCTGCTTGTGCACATCGCTGCCGTAGCGCTCGATGGTTTCCATGTTGCCGGTATCGGGCGCCGAGCAGTTGAACACTTCGGGCGCCCATGGAACGCGACCCATCGATTCGGCGAGCGGCGCGTATTCGAGGTTGGTCAGCCCCGCGCCGTGCGAAGACTGCGGAAGAAATAGATTCCACAATCCCGCCGCTCTCGCCTTCGGCTTCAGCTCCTCGATCAGCGTGGTCGGGGTCCAGCGCGCGCCGCGCTTTGTGTTGTCCTCGATCTCATCGTGGAAGCGCTGCTCGTTCGGATAGACGTGCTGCTGCATGAACGCATCGACGCGCTCGCGCAGCTGCTGGACTTTCGGCGAAAAGTCGAATTGCATCTTGCACAGAATAGCTCAGCAATATTGCAAGCCGGCTCGCGGCCCAACGCGGCGCGGTTTAAAGTGCGACTGATGAAAGCGATTCAGTGCGTCGAGTGGGGCGACCCGAGCAAACTGGTGCTAGCGGATTTGCCGTTACCCGAACCGGGCGCAGCGCAGGTCCGAATCCGCATCGCTGCGGCCGGCGTGAACTTTCCCGATGCGCTGATCGTGCAGAAGAAGTATCAGCTGCAGCCGAAGCTGCCGTTCGTGCCCGGCACTGAGGTAGCCGGCACGATCGACTCCATCGGCGCAGACGTGCAGCAATTGAAGGTGGGCGATCGAGTCATCGCGTTCGTCGGCGTCGGCGGCTTCGCCGAATACGTCTGCGCGCCGGCAGCGCTGGCGGTTGCGATTCCGGATGGCGTCAGCGACGAGGTCGCGGCCGCATTCACACTGACGTATGCGACGTCGCACCATGCGTTGTTCGACCGCGGGCAGCTGAAGGCCGGTGAAACGCTGCTGGTCCTTGGGGCCGGCGGCGGCGTCGGGTTGGCCGCGGTCGAGCTCGGCAAAGTGGCCGGCGCGCGCGTGATCGCAGCAGCGTCGAGTGCGGAAAAGCTCGCTGCGGCGAAAGAACACGGCGCCGACGAGTTGATCGACTACGCGGCCGCCGACCTGCGCGACGCGGTCAAGACCCTGACCGGCGGCAACGGCGCCGATTTCATCTACGATCCGGTCGGCGGTCCCGGTACCGAAGCCGCGGTGCGCTCACTCGCCTGGCGTGGGCGGCTGCTGATCGTCGGCTTTGCGCAAGGTGAGATTCCGCAGATCCCGGCCAATCTGTTGTTGCTGAAAGGTTCGTCGGCGGTCGGCGTGTTCTGGGGTGAGTTTGCAAAGCGCGAACCGAAGGCGAATCTTGCGATGTTGAAAGAACTGTTCGCATGGCTCGAGGAGGGCAAATTGAAGCCGCACGTTTCGCACGTTTACCCGCTCGCCGAGACGCCGCGCGCGCTGGAGGCGCTGCTCGCTCGCAACGTCATCGGCAAGCTCGTCATTCGCCCCTAGCTCTATGAAACTGCTCGCCGCGTTAGGGCTGATTGCAGCGTTCGGCGTTGCCGGCGCCGCCGAGCGCAGCATCGACAAATCGATCGTGGTGCCTGCGACCCTCGACCAGACGTGGGATGCATGGACCACGCGCGAGGGCATCACCAGCTTCTTCGCGCCAGACGCGAAGATCGAGCCGAAGGTCGGGGGCGCGTTTCACATCCATATCAATCCGCTGGCCGAGCCCGGGCTGAAGGGTGCCGATGACATGCGGTTCATGGCGCTGCAGCCGAAGCAGATGCTGTCGTTCGACTGGAACGCGCCGCCGCATCTGCCGGCCGCGCGGCAGCAGCGAACGTTTGTCGTGCTTCGGTTTGCGCCGGTCAGCGAAAAGGAAACGCGCGTCAGCCTGCATCACACCGGCTGGGGCGAGGGCGGCGAGTGGGACAAGACGTACGCGTATTTCGACCGCGCGTGGGACAGCGTGTTGGCGAATCTGAAAAAACGTTTTGAAAGCGGGCCCCAGGATTGGACAGAGTGGATGAAGTCTCTGCGCAAGATGCAGGAGCAGGCCGCGCAGAAGAAGTAGATGGCCACCCTGGAGTTCGCACCGGCTTTACAGCGCCATGCCGCCGCGCCGTCGATCACGGCGCCCGCGCCGTCGCTGCAAGCGCTGCTTGCCGCGGCATTTGAGAAGCAGCCCGCGCTGCGAACCTATGTGCTCGACGAGCAGGGCTGCGTTCGCAAACACGTTGCAGTCTTTCTGAACGGCCGCTTGCTGCACGATCGCAAGCATCTTGACGTACCACTCGCGGTGGACGATCGCATTTACATTGCGCAAGCATTGTCGGGAGGCTAAGTGGCCTGTAACAGCCAATTCGAAAGTGCCTTGCGCGTCGGGGCGGCCGACTGCTTTGTCGCTCGCCTCGCGCGTATGCGTTGGCTACGCGACGCGGCTCGCTTCGCGCATTCGGCGCGCCCAGCCACGCCTTTCCCTTCCGAATCGACTGTTACAGGCCACTCGTGAAACTTTCGGTTGCGACACGCAAAGGTTTGTTCGAACTGTCGTCGCGTGCGGGCGGTGAATGGAGCGTCGACGCCGTGCACTTCGTCGGCGACCCTGTGACGGCGGCGCTGCATGATCCTGCGGGCGGCCGCTCGATCGCTGCGCTGCGAATGGGGCATTTTGGCGCCAAGCTGCGCGTGTCGGACGATCGGGGCAAAAGCTGGGAAGAGATTGCATCGCCCACGTATCCGCCGAAGCCCGAAGGCATCGAAGATTCCAACCCGTGGACGCTCGACCAGGTGTGGATCTTCGAAGGCTTTCATCTGAAGCAACCGCAGCGGCTATGGGCCGGCACCAATCCCGGCGGATTGTTCCGCTCGGACGATGGCGGCCGTTCGTGGAGCTTAATCGATAGCCTTTGGAATATGCCCGAACGCAAACAATGGTTCGGCGGTGGCTACGACATTCCAGGCATCCACTCGATTTGCGTACACCCGAATGATCCCGAAGACATCGTCGTTGGGGTGTCGTGCGGTGGCGCATGGCGTACGCGCGACGGTGGCAAGACATGGACCGTCGGGCAGGGCATGCGAGCGACGTTCATGCCGCCGGAAGGGCAGCTGAATCCCGTCATTCAGGACCCGCACCGCATCGTTCAGTGCGAAGCGAATCCGGAGGTGCTGTGGACTCAGCATCACTGTGGAATTTGGAAGTCGACCGATCGCGGCGCGAACTGGGTCGAGGTTACTACAGCGCGCCCAAGCAGCTTCGGCTTCGCGGTCGCGGTGCATCCGCGCGATGCAAACACCGCGTGGTTCATGCCGCTCGTGAGCGACGAGAAGCGTGTTCCGGTCAACGGCAGCGTGGTAGCTACGCGGACGCGCGACGGTGGTTCTTCGTTCGATGTGCTCGATGCAGGCTTGCCGCAGCGAGACGCCTACGACGTCGTGTATCGGCACGGCCTCGACATCGCCGCCGATGGCACGCATCTCGTCGCCGGCTCGACGACAGGGTCGTTGTGGGTGTCTGCGGACAGCGGCGAATCGTGGCAAACCGTCGGCGTAAATCTGCCGCCGATCTACGCGGTGCGATTTATCTGACGTCACGCCCGCTGCGCAAATCCCCAACCGATTTCCGCCAGCGCCTTCGCTCTCGCACCGGATTGCGCCGCGTTGTCGGAGGACGCGATGCCTTCGGTCGAGCGCTTGTACACGCCTTGAAGAATCGCGGCGATGCGAAACAGGTTGTAGGCGAGATAGAAATTCCAGTGATTGATCGCGCGTCCCGTGCGCTCGGTGTAGCGCTGCAAATACTCCTCCTCGGTCGGGATACCGAGAGCTTGATGATCGAGGCCGGCGATGCCGCGAAACGCGCCCGGCGGAATGTGCCAGCTCATGCAGTGATACGAAAAGTCCGCCAGCGGGTGACCGAGCGTCGATAGCTCCCAATCGAGCACCGCGATCACGCGCG
>JACCSD010000273.1 GCA_013813185.1 Burkholderiaceae bacterium | reverse complement strand
TCGGCCCCGCGGTATACGTGCGTGCTCTGCTGCGCGCTGCGGAAGACACGGACTTGCACAAGGAGGCGTGGGAATTCTTTTTGACGGTGTTCGAGAAGCCGCTCGGTGAAGAGCTGGCGCGCATCGTTCGGCAGCTGCTGGACCACTATACAAACCACGGCGTCGATGTGCGGGCCATTCGAAGAACGCGAGCGTCGCCGAAGTCAGCTACACCGTGGCAGACGTCTGGCACCCTCGGCGGCCATGCGCAAACCAATGCCGCGTCGCACGGCTCGCATGGCTCGAACGCGGCTGCCGGGTCAGGAGCAGCCGATGCGAGCAGTCAAGCAACGGCGCACGCTGCGCAGGGACCGAATGAGCCCAACATGCTGCTCGGCGGCCTGCTGACCCGCCTGCAAGCCAACGCGCGCGGCTCGCGCCTGCCACATCTGCCTTCGCACGGCCCCGCGCCGCAGCAGTTGCTGCAATCGATCGGCGAGTTTCAGCAGATGAACCTGGACGAGCTTGGCCCAGGAGGCAATTTTGCGTTGCCTACCGAATCGATCGGGGCAATGCGCGACCAGTTGATCTCGAAGTCGACACGGGTGGTCGACAAGCTGACGATCGAGCTGGTCGGGATGCTGTTCGATCATGTGATGCAGGACAAGCAGGTGCCGTCGGAGATCAAGGCACGCATCTCGCGCCTGCAGTTTCCGGTGCTGAAGTCGGCGTTGCTGGATGCGGCGTTTTTCGCATCGAGTGCGCACCCGGCGCGCAAGCTGATCGACCGCATCGCGGGCACGTCGGCCGGATGGGAGCCGTACGGCGACGACAACCAGCGCTACATGAAGGAAGTCGATCGCGTCATCACCGAAATCCTCAAACACTTCGAAACCGATCTTGGCGTGTTCGAGCGGCTGTACACCGAGTTCGATAAATTCGTTTCCGATATCGCGCCCGAGGAAAACGACCCGGTATCGCGCGCGAAGAAGGCGCTTGAAGCCGCCGAGAAGCACGAGATCCTGACGATCAACACGACGATTCAGGTCCGGCGCGCGTTCGAGCGAGTCGATCTCGAGCCGTACATCAAGGAGTTTTTGCTCGGTGCGTGGGTCAAGGTGCTGGTCGCCGCGACCGTGCGGCAGGAAAAAACGCCGGGCTTCGCGAAAGCGTTTCGCGATGTCATTCACGAGCTGGTGTGGTCGGTGCAGCCGAAGGCGAGCACTGAGGACCGCAGCAAGCTGGTCAAGCTGATCCCCAGCATGGTGCGCGTATTGCGCGACGGTCTCGGCCTGATCAACGCGCCCGAGCGCGACCGCGAGTTGTTTTTCACGCAGCTGATGGAATCGCACGCGATGGCGGTCAAGCCGGTCGATCAGGCGACCTACATCAAGTCGAGCCTGCTGGCCTCCGAGCTGCGCGCCAAGATCGACGGCATGCAACTGTCGGGCGTGTTCCCGGTCACGACAGTGCCCGGCGGCATCAAGGTGCCGACCAACGTCATCATGCGCGCCGCTGCCGAGCACAAGGCTGACATTTACATGCCCGATCCGGTCACTGACATCGGACGACTCGATCCCGTCGAAGACGCACGCGTACAGGAAGAGATCGGCCGCTGGCAGCGCGGCAATTGGTTCAAGCTTTGGAACGGAATGGAGTTCTCGCGCGCCAAGCTGCGCTGGATGAGCCCGCTGCGCACGCTGTTTTTGTTTGCCAGCGAGCACGATCAAAAGGCGCACGTGATGTCAGCCGACATGTTGAAGTCCTACCTCGCGCGCAAGTACATCGAGCCGCTCGAAAGTGTTCCGCTCACGAAGCGCGCGGTCGATGCGGTTGTTGCTGATTTCGAGAACGCACCCGATCGTGCGAAATCGATGGCCAAGCGCTACGAGGCCTCGCAGCCGGCATGAGCGCGGTGCCGAAAGACGGCGCAACTGTGTTGAAAAATACAACGTCACCGCGCGAGAAAAACGCGCGCGCGCAGCCGGTACAAGCGCCGCCGGGACGGGTGTCCAGTGGCTTCGTAATCAAACAACTGGTCACCGACGGCTTGCTGTCTGCCGCCGACGCTGAGCGCTTCAAGATCACCGGCGGTCGCGAGCGTTCGGGGCATCCGCTGGTAGTCCTGGCCGAGATGAACTATCGGTCGCCGCAGGCCGACCGGCAGTTGCTCGACCTCGAAACGCTGACGCGCTGGATCGCCGAGAAGGCCGCGCTTCCGTACTTTCACATCGATCCTCTTAAAGTCGATTTCACCCGTGTGGTCGACGTGATGTCGTCGTCGTACGCGACAACGTATTCGATCCTGCCGGTGGCGATGACGCCGACCGAAGTCACGATTGCAACCAGCGAGCCTTTCTTGACCGGCTGGGATCGTG
>JACCSD010000263.1 GCA_013813185.1 Burkholderiaceae bacterium | reverse complement strand
GTCGTGGCGATGAAAAACCACAACACGGTGACCAGGCGCGCGGCGACGATATCGCCGAAGATGCCGCCGAACAACTTGATCATCAGCGCGCCGATCCAGAACGGCAGCGGCCCTTCCTCGGGCAGTGGCTCTCCGACCACCGACGGCAGCCACCACTCGGCGATGCCGCCGTGCGCCATCGTCCACATCACACCGAACGCTGAAGCGTCCTCCAGGCTCCAGGGGTCGCGCGCGAACAAGCCTGGCAGGATGTAGGCTGCCAGCAACCCGAAAAACATCCAGCGCGGCAGCTTGGCTGCTGCGGCCTCGGTCACGCGGGCCGGCGAGGGGCGGTGCTCAAAGCTCATCTAATGAAGCGGAGCGATACAGGAGGAGCCGAATGAAAAAAGGCAGCCGAAGCTGCCTTTTGTACGCGAACCAAATTCTCTATCACCGGCGCCGTGCGTCCGCTTTGGCCTTGGTAGCCTCGGCGGCAGCGGCATTGACCGCTTCGGTTTTCGCCGCAAATTTTTGGCGGAATTTTTCGACGCGGCCTGCTTCGACGATGCGGGTTTGTGCGCCGGTGTAAAACGGGTGCGATTCGGACGAAGTGTCCAGTTTGAACAACGGATACGTCTTGCCGTCGATCTCGATCGTTTCGCGCGACTGCAGGGTGGACCGCGTAATGAACTTGAACTCGTTTTGCATGTCCTGGAAAACGACTTCGCGGTACTCGGGGTGGATGCCTTGTTTCATCTAACTATGCCTTGTAGATCTCATGTGGCCGCCAGTCGCAGCACCTAGGCTCGACCACGTACCTGGATTTGGAAGCCGCGGATTATCCGGTTTTTGGGTGAGCGGGGCAAGCCAGAGTAAGTAGGCTAACCACCCCTGCGCATCATGTCGAAAAACTCGGCGTTGTTCTTGGTCGCCTTCATCTTGTCGAGCAGGAATTCCATCGCCTCGATCTCGTCCATGCCGTAGAGCAGCTTGCGCAGGATCCAGACCTTTTGCAGGATCTCCGGCTTCAGAAGCAGCTCCTCCTTGCGGGTGCCCGACCGGTTGACGTTGAGCGCGGGATAAACGCGCTTTTCGGCGAGCCGGCGCTCCATATGAACTTCCATATTGCCGGTGCCTTTGAATTCCTCGTAGATCACGTCGTCCATGCGCGAGCCGGTATCGATCAGAGCGGTGGCGATGATCGTCAGCGAACCGCCTTCTTCGATGTTGCGGGCGGCGCCAAAAAAACGCTTCGGTCGCTGCAGCGCGTTGGCGTCGACACCGCCGGTCAATACCTTGCCCGACGCCGGAATCACCGTGTTGTAGGCGCGTGCCAGGCGGGTGATCGAGTCGAGCAGGATCACCACATCCTTCTTGCTTTCGGCTAAGCGCTTTGCCTTTTCGATCACCATTTCGGCGACCTGCACGTGGCGTGTCGCCGGTTCGTCGAACGTCGACGCGACGACTTCGCCGCGCACCGAGCGCTGCATCTCGGTCACTTCCTCGGGCCGTTCGTCGATCAGCAGCACGATCAGCACGATGTCCGGATAGTTGGCGGCGATCGCGTGCGCCATGTGCTGCATCAGCACCGTCTTGCCCGATTTCGGACTGGAAACCAGCAAGCCGCGTTGTCCCTTGCCGATCGGCGCGATCAGATCGATTAGCCGGCCCGTCATGTTCTCGTCGCCCTTCATGTCGCGCTCGAGAATCAGCGGCTCGTCGGGAAACAGCGGCGTCAGGTTTTCGAACAGGATGCGGTGCTTGGTCGAATCGGGCGCCTGGTCGTTGACTTTGTCGACCTTGACCAGTGCGAAATAGCGTTCGCCGTCCTTCGGCGTTCTCACTTCGCCCTCTATCGAATCGCCGGTGTGCAGGTTGAAGCGGCGGATTTGCGAAGGCGAGATGTAGATGTCGTCGGTGCTCGCCAGGTATGAAGTCTCGGGTGAGCGCAAGAAGCCAAAGCCGTCGGGCAGCACTTCGAGCGTGCCGTCGCCAAAGATCTGCTCGCCTCCCTTCGCGCGCTTTTTCAGGATCGCAAACATCAGCTCCTGTTTGCGCATCCGGTTGGCGTTGTCGATCTCGAGCCCGATCGCCATTTCGAGCAGTTGTGAAACGTGCATTGCTTTTAATTCTGATAAGTGCATAGAGTCACTGGAGGAAAATAATGGGGCGCGTTGGTGATGAAAAAGCGCGCCCGCGGGGAGGGCGGCGGATCGATTGTCGATCCACCGGACTGAGTGGTTGAGTTGACTACAGGTTGCTGTCGATAAAAGCCGTCAGTTGGGATTTTGAAAGCGCGCCGACCTTGGTGCCGACCACTGCGCCGTCCTTAAACATCATCAGCGTCGGGATCCCGCGGATGCCGTATTTGGCCGGCGTCGTCTGATTTTCATCGACGTTTAGCTTGGCCACGGTGATCTTGCCCTGATACTCCCTGGACACTTCGTCCAGGATCGGCGCGATCATGCGGCACGGGCCGCACCATTCGGCCCAGTAGTCGACCAGCACCGGACTTGCAGACTTCAAAACGTCATCCTCGAACGCGGAGTCGCTGGTGTATTTAATGTCGCTCATTTTGAGTCCTCTCGCTTGCGGGCGCTTACAGCGGCGCGCGGCATCAGAAAGAAAGGGAACCGAATCAAGGGGATTTGGCGGCGCTAAACCCGATTGCAAGACTGAAAAGTTGCTAGTCAGGGGATTGCAACGCGGCGCGCTTTCGCAAGCATGGTATCACTTCCGCTGCGCTTGTGAAGCCTGAAACGATGTTTAGCCTAACTATCTTGCCTGCCTTCGATGCAACGCGACGCGCTATTTGAACTCCTTGCCAGCTCACCGGCAGCCGTCTGCGTAGTCACGTCCAATCGCCGTCTGGCGCGCTCGCTGGGCGCCGAGTTCGATCGATATCAGACGGAGCTTTCGCGCACGGTCTGGGAGACGCCGCAGATTCTTCCATACACCGCGTTTGTTGCGACGCTGTACGACTCAGCGCAGCA
>JACCSD010000134.1 GCA_013813185.1 Burkholderiaceae bacterium | reverse complement strand
TCGAGCATCGCCGTCACCGCAAACCGTCCCTTGGTTGTCAATCTCATGAATCGCTCGTTACTGGAACCTGGATTCGACCGCGATCGACGTCCGAAATTCCCGATTAATTTAGTCAGGAATTGTACGGCTGCTGGACGTGGCGGTCAATCGTGGCGGCTGTCGGCGTGGGCTCCCGAGCCCAAAGCGTGTTCGAGATCGCGCTTCAAGTCATCCACCGATTCGAGGCCGACGGCTACGCGAATCAAAGCCTCGCTGATGCCGGCGCGCTCGCGGTCTGCCTGAGCGATCCGGCCGTGCGTGGTGGTCGCAGGGTGGGTAATCGTCGAACGGGTATCGCCGAGATTCGCAGTAATAGACATGGTGCGAACCGCGTCGATGACGCGCCAGGCTCGCTCGCGTTGCGACACCGGATTTGAGTTGCCGGCCTTCACCTCAAATGCAACAACAGCCCCCGCTTGCGATTGCTGTTGTCGAGCCAAAGCTGCCTGCGGATGCGATTGCAATCCCGGAAAGTACACGCGTGCCACCCCGGCCTGGCGCTCGAGCCACTCGGCCAACGCTTGTGCAGCGGCGCTCTGCGCACGCATCCGTATCGCAAGCGTTTCAAGGCCTTTGAGCAACACCCAGGCGTTAAAGGGCGACAGGCTCGGCCCGCTGCTGCGCAGCACCGGCAGCAACTGATCGCGAATGAACGCCCTCGATCCGAGCACAGCGCCACCCAGCACCCGCCCCTGCCCGTCGAGATACTTGGTTGCCGAGTGAATTACAACGTCGATGCCGAACTCGAGCGGGCGTTGCAACGCCGGCGTGCAGAAGCAGTTGTCCACGACTGAGACTGCGCCGATGGCTCGCCCGAAGTGACCGAACTGAGTCAGATCGACCAGCTCCATCAGCGGGTTCGACGGCGTTTCGCAGTAGAGCAGCCGTGTGTTTGCGGTGGCGGCCGCACGCCAAGCGCCGATGTCAGTCGCATCGACGTAGGTCACCGCGATACCGAACCGCGCCAGCAGGTTCGAAAACAGCTGGATCGTTGCGCCGAAAACATTGGCAGCGCAGATCACGTGATCTCCTGCCCGAAGCGTCGCAAGGCACGTGGCCATGATCGCCGCCATGCCCGAGGCGGTGGCCATGCAGTCCTCAGCGCCTTCGAGCGACGCCAGGCGCTGCTCGAACATCGTCACAGTCGGATTGGTAAAGCGCGAATAAACGTTGCCGGCTTCGGCGCCCGAAAAGCGCGCAGCGGCTTGCGCCGCGCTATCGAACACGAAGCTCGACGTCAGAAACAGCGCTTCGCTGTGCTCGTTGAACTGTGACCGTTGCGTGCCCGCGCGCACTGCCCGGGTATCAAAGTCAGCCGATTCGTCGATTTCTTTGGACATAAAAAACCCGCCTCAACGTAACGTCAGCTAGGCGGGTGTCTTCACCATCGCTTTAGCCGAATTTGTTAAGCGCCCGCAAGCTGATTCAAATCGGCGCGTCAGCGAAATGATACCTGGGGCCTGCTCACACTGAAACATGAGTGCGAAAGGCCGATTGCGGGATGCAGTGCTAGGCGTCGTGAGCGCCGTTGGCTGATGCCAATCAGCGAAGCGGCAACGACGCAATGCGCCCGCAAGCGGCCTTTCCCTTCGGGTTGGGTCGAAATGCGGCGTCTGCTTTGGCGAGCGGCTTGCGAATGGAATCACCATTCGGCAGCGCCGCTCTTCGCGCATCCATCCGCATTGCGACCCAACGCATCTCACGTTTCAGTGTGAGCAGGCCCCTATCAGTCGGCCTGGGCCAGGTTCAGGTTCAGTTGCGAATATGGATCACTCTCGGCAATAGCGACCAGCTCGCGCGCCGCTTCCAGCCGGTCAAGGTATTCGGGCGTTATATCGCCGGTGACGTAGTTGCCGTCAAAGCAGCTTGCTTCAAAGCTAGTCAGGTGAGGTCCGAGCTCGGAAACCGACCGCTTCATCGCGTCGATGTCCTGATACACCAGCCCGTCGGCTTCGATCAGGCGCTGTATCTCATCGTCGGAGCGGCCGTGCGCGATCAACTCGCTGCGCGTCGGCATGTCGATGCCATACACGTTCGGATAGCGCACCGGCGGCGCCGCCGACGCGAAGATCACCTTGTTGGCGCCGGCTTCACGCGCCATGTTGACGATCTCGCGCGATGTGGTTCCGCGCACGATCGAGTCGTCGACCAGCAAAACATTCTTGCCCTTGAATTCGGTCGGCAGCGCACTCAGCTTCTGTCGCACGCTTCGCTTGCGAACTGCTTGCCCGGGCATGATGAAGGTGCGGCCGACGTAGCGGTTCTTGAAAAAGCCTTCGCGAAACTCGAGCCCGAGCCTGGCCGAAAGCTGCATCGCTGCCGGGCGCGATGTGTCGGGAATCGGCATCACCACGTCGATGTCGCCAGTGCGAAGCTGCTTGCGGATTTTTTCCGCCAGGTACTCGCCCATTTTTAGGCGCGAGCTATACACGCTGACGCCGTTCATTACCGAGTCAGGGCGAGCGAAGTAGACGTACTCGAAGATGCAGGGATTCAGCGTTGCGGTTTCGGCGCACTGCTGCGAATAGAAGTTGCCGTCGATATCGATGAAGATCGCCTCGCCGGGCGCGACGTCGCGCACGAACTTGAAACCTAGCCCTTCGAGGGCCACCGATTCGCTGGCGACCAGATACTCGGTACCGGCGTCGGTCTCGTTGACGCCATAGACCAACGGGCGGATTCCGTACGGGTCGCGAAACGCGACGATGCCGTGATCGGCGATATGCGCGACACACGCGTAGGCGCCGCGCACGCGTCGATGCAGCGCCGCGACCGCGCGGAATATCGTCGCCGGATCGAGCGTGTAGCTCGAGGTACCTTCCTGAAGCTCGTGCGCCAGCACGTTCAACAGGATTTCCGAATCCGAATTGGTGTTGATGTGGCGGCGATCGATGCGGAACATCTCACTCTTCAGCTGTTCCGCGTTGGTCAGATTGCCGTTGTGCCCGAGCGTGATGCCGAAGGGCGCATTGACGTAAAACGGCTGCGCTTCTTCGACGCTGAACGCTGAGCCGGCGGTCGGATAACGCACGTGCGCAATACCGACATTGCCCGTCAGGTTGCGCATGTTGCGGGTGCGGAAGATTTCCCGCACCATGCCGCTGCCCTTCCACATCGAAAACGTGCTGCCCGAGCCGGTTGCAATACCGGCCGCATCCTGGCCGCGATGCTGCAACAGCTGCAGCGAGTCGTAGAGCAGCTGATTAACCGGGCCGGTCGCCACAACCCCGACTATCCCGCACATCGAGTGTCTCCTCGCGCTGTTGCGCTGGGCATGGTACGCGGGGTGAGCATCAACGCATACGCCTTTAAAGAGTAATCAAGTCCGCGCTGATGCCCTGTGCCTTCAAGCGCGTCCGCACGCCGTCGGCCTCATCGCGCGACGCGTACGGGCCCACGCGCACGCGATAGCGTGCACCCTGCTTGGTATCCACCCTCTCCATATATGGGGCAAGTCCCGACTTTTTCAGCCGCTCCGCAAGATCTCGCGCCGCTGTTTCGCTTGCAGGGGCTGCCGCCTGCACTGCGAACCGCGCCACCTTCTCGCTCGCGCCCGTCGCGGCGGTCTTCGATTTGCCTTCAAGCAACCCTCGTGCTCGCTGCTCTTCGACCTTCTTGCCGTCGACGGCTTTCGCGGGCAGCACCTCGGCCTTTTCTGCCGGCGGTTCGATCTCAGGCGACGGGGCAACCGGGACATTCTCCGGCGCTGGCACCGGCGGCAACGCCAGTCGCGGCGTAAACGGTGTTTTCTCGCTGGGGATGTCGATTGCGATGTTGTCGGATACGGGTTTGGGCTCGGGATCCAGCACCATTGGAACCACAATCGCCACCGTAAGTAGCAGCGCGGCCGCTCCAATCAGTCTGCGCCGCGCACGTACACGCACGGTGTCGGCGGGCTCGACTCGTCGAGCGGTTTGGTCGACCGGCCGTGAGGACGCGCGTTTTGGTGGGGTGTCGGCTGCGTTATCTTTGCGGCGCCAGAAGGCCATGAATACTCCGTGCGGGAGTGGCGCTAGCGCGATGGCGTTGCGTGCGCAGCGGTAACTTGAACCGTTCCACTCGTTTCGGCGATTGCGCGCATCGCTTCAGCCACCGAGACGAAAGAACCGAACGCCAAAATTCTATCATCGGCGTTCGCGTGTTTGCGCGCTGAAGCGAGTGCGCCTGCAACGTCTGCATGCTCGCTGACCGAGGCCGCAGGCACCACCGCCCTGACGTGTCGCGCGATGGTGGCAGCAGACGCCCCCCGCGCACCGCTTGTGGGTGCGGCATACCAGTGATCGATTTTTTTGCCGACCCTCGCGACGACACCGCCAACGTCCTTGTCATTCAACATCCCGAACACTGCATGCGTTTGCGGATAGAAGCCCATCATGTCGAGGTTCTGCGCAAGAACCGCGGCGGCGTGTGGATTGTGAGCAACGTCAAGAACGATCGCGGGCTTGCCGGGCAACACCTGAAACCGCGCCGGAAGCTGCACGGTCAACAGCCCCTGCCGCACCGCCTGCTGCGACACCGGCAGCCTCGGCGCCAACGCTTCGAGCGCGGCCAATGCGCCCGCGGCATTCAGTAACTGATTGGCACCGCGCAACGCCGGGTACGGCAAGCTCGCGCGGCGCATCTGGCGCCCTGCATAGGCCCACTGCTGCCGATCGCCCTGGTAATTGAAGTCCTGGCCGAAGCGCCAAAAGTCTGCGCCAATCGCGTACGCGTGGTCGAGCAATGCTTGCGGAGGCTCGGGATCACTGCAAATCGCCGGTCGGCCGGGGCGATAAATGTGAGCCTTCTCCACACCGATCAATTCTCGCGTCGCGCCCAGGTAATCCATATGATCCATGGCCACCGAGGTGACGATCGCGACATCAGCGTCGACGAGGTTGACCGCGTCGAGCCGGCCGCCGAGCCCGACCTCGAGCACGGCGGCGTCCAGCTTCGACTGTGAAAACAGCCGCAGAATGGCGAGCGTCGTGAACT
>JACCSD010000201.1 GCA_013813185.1 Burkholderiaceae bacterium | reverse complement strand
GTTGCATGATGAAGTTCAGCGACTTGTTCAGCACTTGCGGGAACGGATGCGATGGGTCGAGGCCGATGGGCGCCAGCAGCGGCTTGACCTCACGCTGCACGTAATCGCGCAGCCAGGCACGCTGGTCAGCGGTGCGCTGCGCGTGATTGATGATCACGATGTCCTGCTTTGCGAGCGCCGGCATGATCGTATGGTTGTAAAGCTCGTACTGCTTAGCCACCAGGCGGTGAGCGCGCTCAAGCACGGTTGCATATACCTGCGCCGACGAACCGGTAGCAACCCCCTCGGTCAAGTCGGAAACACGGACCTCGAAGAACTCATCGAGGTTGGACGACACGATGCAAACGTAGCGCAACCGCTCGGCCAGCGGCACTGAAGTCCGCGCCGCCATCGCCAGCACGCGTTCGTTGAACGCAAGCAGGGATAGCTCCCGGTTCAGGTACAGATCCGACGGAGCAATCAAGGGAGTTTCTCGCTGGAAGCGCTTGCGCTTGGAGTGCTGACGACCGTGACGGCGGACCATAGTGATCCACGATGACAGTTCGATGACCCGGTAGCAAGTCGGCCGATGCAGGAACACTGACACCCAATCAATCTCGTGAGTGTGCACTCACATTAGGTGGAGTAATCCCGACCGTATCACTCGGGATTGAACTCTCGGAAGTCGGCTCCCTCTAAGACTTAGCACTCGGTAAACGTGAGTGCTAAGCTAAATGGAACTGGAGAAATACGTGGCACGAAACGCTCAAACTGTCGGAAACGCCCTGGTCCCGGTAGGAATGCAAGCCTTTGCGCTTAGCCCCGGAAGCTTGGGCAGCATTGACGCTTACATTCAGGCCGTGAACCGGGTGCCGATGCTGACACCTGACGAAGAGATCCGTTTGGCGCGTGAGTTTCGCGACAACGAGAATCTGGATTCAGCCGGCCGCTTGGTGATGTCGCACCTCCGCCTCGTAGTCGCGGTCGCGCGTAACTACCTCGGATATGGCCTGCCTCATGCCGACCTGATCCAGGAGGGCAATATCGGGCTGATGAAGGCGGTCAAGCGGTTCGATCCGGAGCGCGGCGTACGGCTGGTGTCGTTCGCCTTGCATTGGATCCGGGCAGAGATTCATGAGTTCGTTCTAAAAAACTGGCGGCTCGTCAAAGTGGCGACCACCAAGGCGCAGCGCAAGCTGTTTTTCAATCTGCGCAGCATGAAAAAGGGGTTGGGGACGATGTCGCAGGACCAGGTCGGCGAAATCGCGCGCGAGCTCAAGGTCAAGCGCGAAGAGGTCTCCGAGATGGAAACCCGACTTTCCGGCGGCGATATCGCGCTCGAAGGTCGTATCGACGACGGCGAGGAAGAGTTCGCGCCGATCGCGTACCTGGCCGACGCGGATTCGGAGCCGACGCAGGTGTTGCAGCGTCGGGAGTACGACGTGCTGCAGAGCGAAGGCGTACGCGAAGCCCTGCAGGATCTGGATTCGCGCAGCCGGCGCATCGTTGAGGCGCGTTGGTTGAACGAGGACCAGGATGGCAAGGTGGGAACATCGACGCTGCACGACCTGGCGCAGGAATTCGGAGTGTCGGCGGAACGAATTCGACAGATCGAAGCCAAAGCTTTACAGAAGATGCGAAGCGCTTTGGTGGAGTACGCATAACCCGTACTCACCCTCAGCGGGCCGCGCTTCTGGTTGGTTGGTTGAAGCAAGGTCCGCCTCTGTTATTCCCCCTCTCCTCCGATGAGGCGGACACTCAAGCCCCGGCACTCCCGGGGCTTTTTTTGTAACGTCGATAAACGATGCGATTGATCGCGACAACTGCACCGGCTGCTAGCGGCCGGAGCGCCGCAGGTATCGGGCGCTCGATCGCGAGAACGGTTGCCTTCGGAGAGCACACCGCCGATGCAGGAGTGCGCGCTTTGGCGCTCGACATCGCTGGCAGCCACGGCGCGGTGGGCAAAGTGCACTCTGCAGGTACATGGCAGTGCCCGGCAGCGCACACGCAGCTTGCAGAAACTCTCGGTGATCCGCTTGGCCACGCGTTGCGGCCCGGTTTTGAGTGGTACTACTGCCGCGGCGCCTTTTTTCATAATGATGCGCACTACGACGCGCGGCTGTTTGGCGTCTGGTGCATCGTCGCACCTCCGATGGAACTTGTATTTCCGCGCACGGACGTGCGAGTCGCCATTGCGCCTGGACGCATCGTGGTGTTCGATCCGTTCGAAGTTCACGGGGTGCTCGCGCCCGGTCGCACCACATACGCAGCGAGCGACTACGAGAGTGCGAACCCGAGCGTATTTCTAGGATTCGAACTCGACATCACGCCCACGGTTGCGGAGGTGTTCGACATCCGCGATCGCATCGATCCAGGCGCCGTGATTTCGAGCCAAACCCGCATCGATGCCACCAGCGGCAAGATCGCGTGACTCGACTAGCTCAAGAACCGTTTCAGATCGGCAGCGAGAGGTTCGACGCCCTCTCCGTGCCTGACGAACAGGCGGACCCGGCCTTCGCGGTCGAAGACGTAAGTGCCGGCCGTGTGATCGATCGAATACGAGGTGGCAGTCCTGCCCCCGACCTTCTGATAGAACACCTTGAACTCCTTCGCGGTAGCGGCTGTTTGCTCGGCAGAGCCGTAAAGCGCGACAAAACTGGGGTCGAAGGACGGCACGTAGCGCTGCAGAACTGCTTGTGAGTCGCGCTCGGGATCGACAGTAATGAAAATCACCTGCAGTTGCTCTCCGTCGCTGCCCAATCGCTTTCTAACCTGCGCCAGGTCGCTCAACGTGGTGGGGCACACATCGGGGCACTGCGTAAAGCCGAAGAAAACCGCGACGACCTTGCCACGATAGTCGGCCAAGGTGCGCCTGGCGCCGGTGTGATCGGTCAGCGCGAAGTCGCGCGCGTAATTCGCGCCGGTGATGTCGACGCTATTGAACTTCTGCGCGCCGCCGCCACAGCCGCTTACTAGCAACACGACAACAAGCAAGATTTTCAACATTCATGTTGCCGGTGCGAAGCACCGGCTTTCCTGGACCGTTACACAAACTTATCTATCAGCAATGCAGCGAACAGCGCCGCCAGATAGACGATCGAATAGCCGAACGTCGCGCGCGCCAATTTGTCGCTATAGCTTCGATACAGCCTCCACGCGTAGCTGACAAAAATCGCGCCGAGCGCGAGTGCCGCTACCAGATACAGCAAGCCCGCCATTCGAATCACGAACGGCAGTGCCGTGACTGCGACCAAGACCACGGTGTACATCAGGATGTGCAGCCGCGTGAGCGCGACGCCGTGCGTGACCGGCAGCATCGGCAAGCCCGCCTTGCGATAGTCGTCGAGCCGATACAACGCGAGCGCCCAGAAGTGCGGCGGCGTCCACACAAAAATGATCAAGGCCAGCAACCATGCTTCGGCCGGCGCGCTGTTCGTCATTGCCGCCCACCCGAGCACCGGCGGCATTGCGCCGCTCATGCCGCCAATGACGATGTTCTGCGGCGTGTACGGCTTTAACAGCACCGTGTACACGACCGCGTAGCCGACGAAAGTGGCAAAAGTCAGCCACATCGTCAGCGGATTGACGAAACTGCCGAGCAGCCACATACCGAGCCCACCGAGCAAACCGGAAAACACGATCGCCTGCAGCGGCAACAACTCTCCACTCGGCAGTGGCCGCATGCGCGTGCGCGCCATCTTTTGGTCAATGTGTTTTTCTATCAGCGAATTGACCGCGAACGCGGCGCCTGCCAGCAGCCAGATGCCCAGCGTCGCAATCACAACCAGACGCCAGGGGGGCAGCTCGGCTGTCGACAGCAACATGCCGATCACCGCGCAAAAAATCGCAAGCTGCGTCACGCGAGGCTTGGTAAGCGCCCAGTACTGGCCGAGCAGGTGCTGCGCACCGCGGACGGCGGGCTGATGGGGGTCGGTAGTGGTATGGGCGGTCATGCAGAAACCTGAATAGCGCGCAAGTTTAACGATCTGCGCGACGTGCGCTGCACCGCGACCACCAGCAGGGCAACGAGCAGTGCAGCGCCACCGCTATGCAATACGGCCAGCACCAGTGGCCATTGCAGGACGACATTGGATAACCCCGTTAACAGCTGCAGTATCAGGAGTCCGAGCAACCCCTGGCCCAAGGACGCAAACCCGGATCGCCATAGTTGCCAGATAAGTGCGGCCACCGCCGCCACGACGACGAGTGCAAAGATTCGATGAGTCCAGTGAATCGCCACCAATGCCTGCACCTGAATCAGTTCGCCGTCGCCCGTCTGACCGAGCGCGCGCCACCACGTGAATCCGTCCG
>JACCSD010000200.1 GCA_013813185.1 Burkholderiaceae bacterium | reverse complement strand
CACGATGCTTTGTTACACTGCCTGCAGACGGTCGCTCTATTGGTTCTCGTGCCGCTCCCTCGCTTTTCGACCGTCCTTTAGCCATTGCTCGATGATAAGTCCGGCGTCTTCCGGAGGTTCGAAGAACGGCTGGCTGTCGCGACTTAGAACGGGCCTTACCAAGACACGCGTCAACCTCGTCGGATTATTTTCCGGCGGTGTCGTCGACGAAGCGTTCCTGGAGGAGCTCGAGCTGGCGCTGATCGGCGCCGACGTTGGCGTTGCGACTGCCGCTCATCTGATCGATGCCCTGAAGACGCGTATCAAGCTGGACGGGCTGCTGACCCAGGACGAAGTCCGGCGCGCGCTGAGCGACGAGCTCACCGTGGTACTCACTCCGGCCGAAGGCCGCATCGATTTCTCGCAGGCACGCCCACTCGTGCTGATGGTGGCTGGCGTCAACGGCGCAGGAAAGACGACGTCGATCGGGAAGCTCGCCAAGTGGCTTGCGAATCAACGAAAATCGGTTTTGCTGGCAGCCGGCGATACGTTCCGCGCAGCGGCGCGCGAGCAGCTCGCGATCTGGGGTGCGCGCAACTCGATCGAAGTGATTGCGCAAAGCGGCGGTGATCCGGCCGCGGTCGTATTCGACGCGGTGTCGGCTGCGAAAGCGCGCGGCGTGGACGTCTTGATAGCCGACACAGCCGGGCGCCTGCCAACACAGCAACACTTGATGGAAGAGTTGAAACGGATCAAGCGCGCACAAGACAAGGCGATGCCGGGTGCACCGCATGAAATCATCTTGATCATCGACGGCACCAACGGTCAGAACGCGGTGGCCCAGGTGCAGGCGTTCGACGACGCGGTGGGGCTCACGGGACTCATCATCACCAAGCTCGACGGTACCGCCAAAGGCGGGGTTCTCGCGGCGATAGTCGGGTCCAGACCAGGGCGGCCGTTGCCGATTCTCTTCGTCGGCGTCGGCGAAGCCATCGACGATTTGCAGCCGTTCGTCGCGCGCGAGTTCGCCGACGCATTGGTGGGAGCGTAATGCTGCTCGCCGCGGTCGATTTGGGCTCGAATAGTTTTCGGCTTGAGATCGGCAGTGTTAACGGCGCCCATATCGCTCGGCACGGTTACTGGAAAGAAACGGTTCGGCTTGCGGCAGGACTCGACGAGAGCAACAAGCTCAGCAAGAAATCGATCGATATCGCGGTTGAAACCCTCGCGCGAATGAACGAGCGGCTGCGCGGCATGAAGAGTGAACACGTTCGCGCGGTGGGCACACAATCGTTGCGGCAGGCCCGCAATCTCGACGAGTTTTTGCTGGAGGCGCAACACGCGCTCGGCTTCCCGATCGAGGTGATCTCCGGCCGCGAGGAGGCGCGACTGGTATTCGAAGGATGCATGCACACGTTGCCACCGTCGACGGCGCGTCGCCTGGTGGTCGATATCGGCGGCGCGTCGACTGAAGTCATTGTGGGCAAGAAGTTTGAGGCAGAGAACGCCGAGTCATTCAAGGTCGGCTGCGTCAACATGTCGTTGCGCTTTTTCAAGGACGGGAGAATTGATCGTTCGAGCTTGAAGAGAGCGCAGGTCGCGGCGGCGGCAGAAATCGAAGAGGCGGTGCCCGTGTTCGCTCGTGGGCTGTGGGACGAAGCCTACGGATCGAGCGGCACGATCGGCGCGGTGTCTGACATTTTGCGAACCCAAGGCTGGACCGACGGCACCATCACCCCACATGGATTGCTCACATTGCGGTATGCGTTGCTCGATGCCGGCGAAATCAAGCGTATTCGGCTGGCCGGCATGAAGCCCGATCGGCAGGAAGTGCTGGTCGGCGGGGTCGCCGTGCTATCAGCAGTGTTCGATACGCTGGAGATACAGGAGATGAGGCCAGCGCGCGGTGCGTTGCGCGTCGGCGTTCTCTACGATCTACTCGGCCGGCGCGAACGCAAAGACCTGCGCGACTCGACCGTGGTGCGCATGCAGGCGCGCTTCGGCGTCGACCGCGCGCAAGCGCAACGAGTCAGTGCACTCGCTGCCCAATTTCATGCGGCCCTTAGTACGGCTGCCAGCGTCGAGATGGAGAATCAATTGCGTTGGGCCGCATTGCTGCACGAGGTCGGATTCGCCATCTCACACAACGACTATCACAAGCACTCGGCGTATCTGATTCAACATAGCGACATCGCCGGATTTTCGACTTCGGACCAGGAGCGTGTCGCTACCCTGGTGCTTGCACAGCGGGGCAACCTGAGAAAGGTGCAACAAGCGCTGGCAGATCATCAGAGTGCTGCCAGCATCCTGTCATTGCGGTTGGCCGTGATACTGGCGCACGCGCGCCGTGCAGTCGAGTTGCCGCAGTGGTCGATAAAGTTCGGGAGGACGATCGAGCTCGGATTGGCGGGCGACTGGCTCACGCGGCATCCGCTGACCCAATATCTGCTGGAGGAAGAAGCTGCTCAATGGGAGCGAGTGGGCGTCGCGTTCGCGCTCCGGCCCTCCTAGAGTCCTGCTCGACGCCTATACGAGATCGGGATTGATCACCGCTCGCAGAACGGTGTCACCGTCGCCGTTAAGGTCGCTGCGGCTCAGCCACCACAGCCCACCTTTCTTCAGCGACCAATCCAACGCCTGACCACTTAGCAGTTCGCTCGCGACCAGCCCCAATGTCGGCTGGTGCCCGACGATGACGATGGCTGCCTTCGACCGCGGCCAGTCAGCAGCGGCGATCACCTCGGCGGCGGTCGCGCCCGGTCCCAGGTCATCGAGCGTGCGAAGCTTGTGCGGCGAGATCTCCGCCAGCGCTTGCGCGGTCTGCTGCGCGCGCCGCGCCGGGCTCACATAAATTTTCGCGGTCTGCGGCAAACGTTTGTGTAGCCATTCGGCAACCCTGCGCGCCTGTTTCTCGCCTTTCGCAGTCAGCTTGCGGTGCAAGTCGGGCTCGCCCGGCTCCGCGTCTGCGTGACGCCATAGGATGAGTTCCATTATGCGTCGCCCACGCTCGCTGCCAGCGTAGTCAGCAATTCGCGTTGTGCCGAGCGGCCGGCCGGGCCGATCTTTGGTGCCCGATACTCGCCGTCCGCGCCGAGGTCCCACGCGTCTCGTGTGTCGCGGAGGTAAGGAGTCAGACCCTCGTCGACCACACGCTTGCGCAACTTGTGATCGAGCACCGGCCACGCGATTTCGATTCGCCGAAAGAGGTTCCGGCCCATCCAGTCGGCGCTCGACAAATAGACTCTCGGCGCGCCGCCGTTGCGGAAGTAGTAAATGCGGTGGTGCTCGAGAAACTGCCCGACGATCGAGCGCACGCGGATATTGTCCGACAATCCCTTCACGCCCGCGCGCAACGCACAAGCGCCCCGCACGATCAGATCGATCTTCACGCCGGCTTGTGACGCGCTGTAAAGCGCGTTGATCGTGGCTTCGTCGGTGAGGGCGTTCATCTTTGCAATGACCCGCGCCTGCTTGCCGCTTTTGGCAACTTTCATTTCATTGGATAAGGCGCGCAGCAGGTTCCGATGCAGAGTGAACGGCGCCATCCAGAGATGTTTTAACCGTTCTACCTTGGTCAGGCTGGTCATGTGCAGAAAGGCCTTTTCCATATCGCTGCAGATCTCGGCATTGGTGGTCAACATGCCGAAGTCGGTGTAAAGCTTGGTCGTGGCCGAGTGATAGTTGCCCGTACCCAGATGCGCATAGCGCACCAGCGTCGGTCGGCCGCGCACTTCCTCGCGCCGCAGGACGAGCGTCATCTTGCCGTGCGTCTTCAGCCCCAGCACGCCGTAGACGACTTGCGCGCCGACCGCCTCCAACCGTTCGGCAAGATTGATGTTGGCTTCTTCGTCAAAGCGCGCCTTTAGCTCGACGATCGCGGTGACTTCCTTGCCGCGCCGCGCCGCCTCTTCGAGAATATCGACCATCACCGAGCTGATGCCGGTGCGATATAGCGTCATTCGAATCGCAGCGACGCGCGCATCGACCGCCGACTGCCGCAGGAATTCGATCACCGGTTCGAAGCTCTCGAAAGGGTGGTGCAGCAGGATGTCGCCCTGCTTCATCGCTTCGAACATGTCGGAGCTCTGCGCCACCTTGCGCGGCCAGGTGGGCGCAAACGGCGGCCAGCGCAGCTTCGGCTGAGTCAACAGGTCGACCAGTTGATTGAGGCGCACCAGGTTGACCGGTCCATCGACCTGAAACACCGCCGCGCTAGGGATCTGAAACTGTTCCTGCAATAACTGCTGCAGCGGCAGCGGGCAGGTGCGCAGGATTTCGAGCCGCACCGCATTGCCAAAATGCCGTTGCGTCAGCTCCATCCGCATCGCCTGGCGCAGGTTGTGAACCTCGCGCTCGTCGACGGTCAGATCCGAGTCGCGTGTGACACGAAACTGTGAAAAGCCGCTGATCACACGGCCCGGAAATAAGTCCTGCAGGTGGGCGCGTATCGCCGATGTCAGCAGCACAAACGCCTGCTTGCCCGGCGCCAGTTTGGCCGGCAGCGGAATCACCCTCGGCAAGACGCGCGGCACTTTAAGGATCGCAATCGCCGACGGCCGCCCGAACGCATCCTTGCCTTCCAGTTGCATGATGAAGTTCAGCGACTTGTTCAGCACTTGCGGGAACGGATGCGATGGGTCGAGGCCGATGGGCGCCAGCAGCGGCTTGACCTCACGCTGCACGTAATCGCGCAGCCAGGCACGCTGGTC
>JACCSD010000161.1 GCA_013813185.1 Burkholderiaceae bacterium | reverse complement strand
AAGCCGCCGGATCGACTCATCACGCCGCGCTCGAACGTTTCGCTGCCGCGCTTCGCGAATAGCTTGACCGGCATCACGTCGAGCACTTCGTTGGCCAGCATGACGCCTTCGAATTCCGCGGGTGGCGCGCTCAACCACTGTACGGGCGTGCCATGCAGCCGCTCACGCTGCCGATCGATCAAGTCGGATGAAACTTCAACAATTGAATAGCTTTCCAGCGCGACTTGCCGCATTGCGAGTGCCGCCATCAAATCGCGCGCCAGCGCTCCCGAGCCAGCGCCGAACTCGACAATTCGCGCGGGCACTTGCTCGAACAGTTGCGCGACTTGCCGCGCCAGCGCCTGCGCAAAGAGAGGTGATAGTTCGGGCGCGGTCACAAAGTCGCCACCCGACGCCGAATCGCCAAACTTGCGCGCGCCAGCGGCGTAGTAGCCGAGCTGCGGCGCATACAGCACCAGTTGCATGTACCGATCGAATGGAATCCAGCCGCCCGCGCGCTCGATCTCGCCGGCGACACGCTCCGCGACACGCCGGCTGTGTTCGATCGCCGCCCGGTCCGGCGGCGGCATTGATGAATGCGCGACAGTCATCGATCAATCGTACTGCCGTTAAACTCTCGCGCCTCTCGCAACGGTCTTTGCAACCCGCTTCCATGCCACAACCGTCCAACCGCGCCGCACTCGTCACCGGTGGTGCACGCCGCATCGGGCGCGAAATCGCGCTGGCATTGGCGCGCGACGGCTGGGATGTGGCGGTTCACTACGCAACCTCGCGCGACGACGCACTCGACACCGTGGCGCAGATCGAAGCGCTCGGGCGGCGCGCGATCGCGGTGAACCGCGATCTGGCGGTCGAGCCCGGTGTGCTGAGCCTGCTCGCCGAATGCGCGAACGAGCTCGCTCCGGTGACTTGCGTGGTCAACAACGCATCGCTGTTCGAGTACGACAACGTCGCGCGCTTCAGTGGCGATCATCTTGCGCGCGCGATGCGCACCAACGCTGCTGCGCCGGTGATGCTGGCGCGCTCGCTGCACGAACAGCTGGCGCAAGATGCGCGCGGGGTGGTGATCAATCTGCTCGATCAAAAACTCGAGAACCCGAATCCGGACTTCTTTTCATACACGCTCTCGAAGGCGGCTTTGAAAGAGGCGACGCGGCTGCTGGCGATCGCTCTGGCGCCGAAGGTCAGGGTCGTCGGTATCGCGCCGGGTATCACGCTCTCGTCCAATTTGCAGAGCGACACCGGTTTCTCAGAGGCGCATCGCAAGACGCCGCTTGGCCGGTCGAGCACGCCCGAAGATATCGCTCGCGCGGCCGTCTACCTCGCGAATGCCCAGGCGGTCACCGGCAGCATCTTGCTCGTCGACGGCGGCCAGCACCTTGTCCCGAGTTCGCGCGACGTGATGTTTCTGACCGAAGCGCAAACCGAGCAATGAGTGCCCTGCTGCTCGATGCCCGGCTCGCCGACTGCCGCAGGATCTTTCTACGCAACTATGTCCTGCACGCCAACATCGGCGTTCACGCTCACGAGAAGGACGGCGCGCAGCGCATTGCGCTGAACGTTGACGTGTTCGTTCCGCTCGCACTCTCGACCCCGCGCCATGATCGAATTCATGAGGTGGTCGACTACGACTTCATTCGGCTTGCTATCAGCCAACGCGTTGAACAGGGGCACATCAATTTGCAGGAAACGCTGATCGACGACATTGCCCGCGTGCTGCTTGCGCATCCGGCCGTACGCGCCGTACGCGTGTCGAGTGAGAAGTCCGATGTTTACGACGATGTCGATGCAGTCGGCATCGAGGTGATGCGGTTCAAGGAGAACGCATGAACGCGCCGTTGCGGAAGCTGGCGTTCGAGAACCACAAGCTCGAGAAGCGACTGCTGCGGTTGACCGGCCAGGCGATCGCGCAGTTCAACATGATCGAGGCCGGTGACAGGGTGATGGTGTGCCTGTCGGGCGGCAAGGACAGCTACAGCCTGCTGGACGTGCTGCTGCTGTTGCGCGAACGCGCGCCGATCGACTTTGACATCGTCGCTGTCAACCTGGATCAGAAGCAGCCCGGATTTCCGGAAGATGTTCTGCCGGAATACTTGCGAACCCGAGGCGTGCCGTTTCACATCGAAGCACAGGACACCTACTCGATCGTCAAGCGCGTCATTCCCGAGGGCAAGACGATGTGCTCGTTGTGTTCACGTCTACGGCGCGGCGTCCTGTATCGCGTCGCCGGCGAACTGGGCGCAACCAAGATCGCGCTCGGCCACCACCGCGACGATATCCTCGGCACGTTCTTCCTGAATTTGTTCTATGGCGGCACGTTGAAAGCGATGCCGCCGAAGCTGATGTCCGACGACGGCAAGCACATCGTGATCCGGCCGCTCGCGTACGTCGAAGAAGCCGACCTCGCTCGCTATGCCGAGGTCAAAGCATTTCCGATCATTCCGTGCAACCTGTGCGGCTCGCAAGTCAATCTGAAGCGGCAGGAAATCAAGCGCATGCTGGTCGAATGGCAGAAGCGGCATCCGGGGCGCGTCGAGAACACGTTCAACGCACTGGCGAGAGTTACACCGTCGCACCTGATGGATGCAGATCTGTTCGAATTCGCGGCGCTACGCGCGAGTGGACGTCCGGACGTCGGCGGTGATATCGCTTTCGATGAGTCGCCATGCGAAAGTGAGGAAGGTGCGGCCGCAGATGTAATTCGCTTTGCCTGACGCTCAGGCGGCGTTCAGCGCACGCTCGACCTCGCTGACCAACACTTCGCTCGGCTCGCACCCTACCGAAACGCGAACGAAGCCATCGGGGACCGCGTCGCCCCAGCGTGCACGGCGCTCGGCGCAGGTGTGAACCCCGCCGAAGCTGGTCGATTCCCGCATCAATACACAGCCCTGGATGAAACGCTCGGCAGCTGCCCTGTCCGCCAATGTCAGTGCGATCAGACTCCCGCCGCCCGTCATCTGCGTTTTCGACAGCCGATGCGCCGGATGCGACGCGAGGCCCGGATAGCGAACCGCGACAACCGTCGGATGCCGCTCCAGCAACTCGGCCAGTACGAGCGCATTGAAGCGCATGCGCGAGTAGCGAACTTCGAGGGTCTCAAGGCCGCGATGCACCAGCCACGCTTCGTGCGGCCCCGGCACGGCGCCGGCGATCTTGCGCCAGTCGCGCACTGCGCCGATCACCGAAGCATTTCTCGAGCTAACGTGGCCGAACAGCACATCGGAGTGCCCATTGAGCGCCTTCGTGTCGGCGGAGACAACAACGTCGGCGCCGAGCTCAAGCGGGCGCTGACCAAGCGGCGTCATTGTCGTGTTGTCGACAGCGACGATTGCGCCTGCCGCTTTCGCATTACGAGCGACGGCGCCGATGTCGGCCAGGTCGAGGCCCGGATTCGAAGGTGTTTCGACCCACACCAGCTTGTAACCGTCGAGCGCATGTGATGCGACTTCTGCCGTCGCACACGAATCGACGACGACCCCCATCGGCAGCAAATACTTTTCTGCGAACACTCGAACCGTGTAGTAGCCCTCCGACGGCAGCAAGATGCGGTCACCGGACTTCAGTGTGCTGTACAGAACAGAAGCGATCGCCGCCATGCCCGAGGGAAACGTCACGGTCTCGGCGTCTTCGAGGATCGAGAGCGCGTCTTCGAGCGCCGTCCATGTCGGGTTAGCCCAGCGCGCGTATTGGTACGGCCCGCTCGGATCGTCAGCGAGCCGGTATACCGAAGTGTTGACGATCGGCGGTGCGAACGCCTGGCCGAACGATGTCGATTGGCTGCTGTGGTGAAGCGCGCGGGCAAAGCGTTCGTCGATAGCGGACACGTGAACTCCGAAGTGTCGAAGAGCGGATTATCGCTTTGCGCACGCGGGCACGGGAAGGTCCACGCAACATTCGTTGGCGCCCAAGAAATCGACCCTGGCGTTGTACGTGCTGCAGTGTTATGCGGGCGTTATACCCTCGGTCACGGCCGACGTTTGTTCTATCACCAGATTCTGCTACGAACTGACGATAGGGCACCGTTCACGTTCAAACTGTCGCGCGCGAGGCAACCCTGGCCGCCGGTCACTTCAGATCAGCCACCAGGTCATGCCGGTCATGGCCACCGCCAGAAGCACCCAGAGTCCGGTCCGTGCGCCGCCGACGACACGATCGTCCTCAGCGCTCGTTCGGGCAGTCTTCACCGTGATTCGAACCCGTTGCGGCGCCCGCTCGGCATGAAAGGCCAGCATCGCCCACTCCTGCATCGACACTTCCTGAACGGTGATTGCGGGTTCCTGCTTGATCATCATGGTTCCTCTCGGGCTGAAGGGTTGGCGTAGACGAATCGTC
>JACCSD010000150.1 GCA_013813185.1 Burkholderiaceae bacterium | reverse complement strand
GTGGATTCGCCAGGCGATCACGCGCTCGATCGCGGATCAGGCGCGCACGATCCGTATTCCGGTGCACATGATCGAAACGATCAACAAGATGAATCGGATTTCGCGCCAGATCCTGCAGGAAACCGGTCAGGAGCCCGATCCTGCAACGCTCGCGGTGAAGATGGAGATGCCGGAAGACAAGATCCGCAAGATCCTGAAGATCGCAAAAGAGCCGATTAGCATGGAAACGCCGATCGGTGACGACGACGATTCGCATCTGGGCGATTTCATCGAAGACACGTCGACCGTCGCTCCTGTCGATGCCGCGCAGTACAACAGTCTGTCGGGTGTTACCAAGGACGTGCTCGATTCGTTGACGCCGCGTGAAGCCAAGGTGCTTCGCATGCGGTTCGGGATCGAGATGTCGACCGACCACACGCTGGAAGAAGTCGGCAAACAATTCGACGTCACGCGCGAGCGGATACGGCAGATCGAAGCCAAGGCGCTGCGCAAGTTGCGTCATCCGAGCCGTTCGGACAAGTTGAAGAGCTTTCTTGAATAGAACGCTGAGCATTACGCCACTAAGCGGGCCTCTAGCTCATGCTTGGTTAGAGCAGCGGACTCATAATCCGTTGGTGCCGTGTTCGACTCACGGGAGGCCCACCAAAAATGCCTCGCTGAGCTACTGCGCGTCCCGATCTTGGCACTGCGATGCTCACCGTGCGTCATGCACGGCTGCGCTTCTCGCACCAACGTCGGGCCGCTCGCGACGCTCATCAAGGCATTTTCTTCACACTCATGTCTGACCCCAAGGACTTCACTCACTTCGGGCTCGATCCGCTGATTCTGTCGGCGATCACCGAAATGGGTTACGCGACGCCGACGCCGATTCAGGCAAAAGCAATTCCGATTGTGATGAAGGGGCTCGACGTGATGGGCGCAGCGCAGACCGGCACCGGCAAGACAGCCGGTTTTGCGCTGCCGATCATTCAGAAGCTGTTGCCGCACGCGAGCGCCAGCATGTCACCGGCGCGCCATCCGGTGCGAGCGCTGATACTGGCGCCGACGCGCGAGCTGGCCGATCAAACGGCGGATAACGTCAAGAAGTACATTGCGAAGACGCCACTGCGTTGCGCCCTGGTCTACGGCGGCGTCGATATGGACCCGCAAACCGCCGCGCTGCGTTCCGGCGCCGAAATCCTGGTCGCGACCCCGGGCCGCCTGCTCGACCATCTGCAGCAAAAGAACACGAGCTTGTCGCAGGTGCAGATCGTCGTGCTCGACGAAGCCGATCGCATGCTCGACATGGGGTTCCTGCCGGATATCTCGCGCATCCTGAATCTGCTGCCGAAGCAGCGCCAAAGCCTCATGTTCTCGGCGACGTTCTCCGAGGAGATCAAGAAGCTCGCCGCCAATTTTCTGCAAGATCCGCAGCTGATCGAAGTCGCGCGCCGCAATGCGACCGCCGATAACGTGACGCAGGAAGTGGTCAAGCTGCACGAATCCGAAAAGGTTGCAGCGCTGCTTGAACTGCTTAGCACACGCGGGCCAGACGGTGGCCGGCTCACGCAGGTGTTGGTGTTCGTCAACGCCAAAATCGAATGCAGGCGGCTGGCGCGTCAGCTGCAAAAGGCCGGCATCAACGCCGACGCGATCCACGGCGACAAAACGCAGGACGAGCGCATGAAAGCGCTCGAAGGCTTCAAGACGGACACGATCGAAGTGCTGGTCGCCACCGATGTCGCGGCGCGCGGCCTCGATATCGTCGAGCTACCGGTCGTGATCAACTATGACGTTCCGTTTGCGGCCGAGGATTACATTCATCGCATAGGCCGCACTGGGCGCGCCGGCATGAGTGGGCTGACGATCATGTTGATGACGGGTTCCGAGGAGCGTGCCGTTGCCGCGATCGAGAAGCTGACCAAGCAGAAATTCGAAATCCGCACGCTGCAACTTACGCGACCTGCCCACGCTGAACGCAGTGAAAGAAGCGACCGCCCGGCGCGGCGCGATGCCATGGAGCGTCGGCCAGACCGCGCTTACTCGCCCGCGCCGCCGGTCGACGATTTCTTCAGCAGGCCGTACGAGCCCGGTGTATCGACCGTCGGTGAGCAACCCCCGCCGCCCGCGCAACCGGGCCCGGTCGCAGGCAAGGAAAAGCCCGTCCGAGTCGCCGCGTTGCTCGGTGGCGTCAAGCGCTAGCGCCGGCTCACGCGCAGTTCACACCAACGCCTGAACGTCGGCGTCCACGCCGATGGCCTGGCCCGAAATGTTTGCCCCGGCGGGCGATGCGAGAAATACGATCGTCCGCGCAATGTCCTCGGGTGCGATCAGCCTGTGCAGCGACGTCTTGCTCAACGCCTCGTCGCGCACCGCTTCCATCGGTACCCCTCGCGCTGCAGCTTTGTTTGCAAAGACCGAATCGATTCGAGGCCCGGCAACCGATCCCGGGCAGATCGCGTTCACGCGGATGGCGTCACCTCCGAGCTCGATCGACAGCGACTTCGTGAATCCGATCACCGCCCACTTGGACGCCGCGTACGGCGTTCGCAGCGGAAAGCCGAAGCGTCCGGCGGCCGACGACAGGTTGCAGATGCTTGCATTGCCGCTCGCGCGCAGGTGCGGAATGGCGAGCCGGGCACACAGGAACTGACCGGTCAGGTTGACTGCCAGCGTGCGCTCCCAGTCGGCGAGCGCGATGTCTTCGCAGCGCGCGGTCGGTCCCGCGACGCCGGCATTGTTGACCAGCACATCGAGACCCCCGTGGCGCGTCAGCAGGTCATCGAAGAGTCGCTTGACCGAGGTCTCGTCTGAAACATCGCAATTCGAGTGCGATATGTCAGGATCGCCTACCGACAGTGATGTCAGAGCCGACGTATCCACGTCGCACACATGCACCTGCGCACCTTCTCGCACGAACTCGCGCGCGATGGCGAGCCCGATGCCCGAGGCCCCCGCGGTCACCAGTACGCGCGCTCCTTCCAGTTCCAGATTCATGCGTCCTCCTTTGTCGGCAGGCGATCTAGCGTCAGGATGTACTTGGCTGCGCTTTCGATATCGCCGACCAATCCGCGCCGGGCACCGCGGCCATCGCGCCGCTCGAGCGCGTCGACCAGGCGCGCATGGTGTTCGTGAGTCGCAAGTTTGCCGAGCCGTTCGGAACTTGAACGAAGATCCAGATTGAGCACCGGACCGATCCGCAGCCACAGTCCTTCAATCAGAGTCAGCAGGGTGGGCATGTGAGCGCTGCGATAAATCGTGAAGTGCAGGCGCTGGTTGGCGCGGATCACCATGGCCGGGTCGGGACGTACGCGCCGCGCCGCAGCGCGCAGTTGATCGTGCTGACGCCGGATGGCAACGAGTTCGGCTGCACTGGCGGCGCGTGCGGCGCGTTCGGCTGCCATTCCCTCCAGGGCAACCCGTATGGTAGTCAGCTCGACAAAGCGGGGGCGCGTCATCAGCGGCACGCGAGCTCCGCTTTGCGGACGCACGACCAGCGCCCCTTCCGCCGCCAGGCGCTGCACCGCTTCGCGCACGGGCATGGGGCTTATCGCCAGACGTGCTGCGAGTTCGCGCGGCGAAACGCGGTCGCCGGGGGCCAGCTGGCCGGCGATCAGCAAGCCGCGCAGGTCGGCGTAAGCGTTGTCGCCCAGGGTGCCACGAGCGGACGGCAATTTCGACGCGAACGGCATCGGGCGACTGGACAGGTGGGAGACGCCCGACTATAACTGCGATCGCAGTTGAATGGAACACTGGACTCGCTGCCACAGAGACCGGCGCCGCGAAACGCGGCACGTACGCCTACGCCAAGGAGACAAAATGAATCAACCGAAGTCGAATTCCCGCCGCACCGTGATAGGGGCTGCCGGCGCGGCCAGTGCACTCGCCACTCTCGGATTTCCTGCGATCGTGCGCAGTCAACCCGACGCCGTTCGGCTCGGCCACCTGACGCCACTCACCGGATTTCTGGGCCCTCTCGGTGAATACGCGGTGATGGGAGTCAAGCTCGCAGTCGACGAGATCAACGCCGCGGGCGGCATCAACGGTCGCAAGGTCGAGCTGATCGCCGAGGACAGCGTCAACCCGCAGACGGCATCGACCAAGGCCGAGCGCCTGATCGAGCGCGACAAGGTGGTCGCGATCATCGGCGAGATCAGCTCGGCGTCGGGGCTGGCGATCGCGCAAGTCGCGCAGCGCAATCGCATCCTGTTCTTCAACACTGGCTGCAATTCGGACGAGCTGCGCGGGAAATCGTGCAACCGCTACATGTTTCATACCGAAGCGGCCAACAGCATGTATGTGGGCGCGGCCGGACAAGCCTTGTTGCGCGACGGGCTCGTCAAAGGCAAGAAGTGGTACAGCGTGACGGCCGACTATGCGTTCGGCCACGACCTGCTGAAGGTCGCCAAGCGCTTCATGCAGGCCAACGGCGGCACGTTTGCGGCCGACGAACTGGTGGCGACCAACGTCACCGATTTTTCGCCGTATCTGCTGAAGATCCGCAACGCCAAACCCGATCTGGTCGTTTCGAATCTGGCCGGTGCGCAGATCACCAACTTCATGAAGCAATACACGGAGTTCGGGCTGCCGTATCCGCTGGCCGGCTTCGGTTTCGACACCGTCGTCGCGTGGGGAGCGGGCAAAGGAAACGTGGCCGGTATCTGGCCGCTGGTATGGGACGCGCAGGTCAAGTCGCCGACCGGACAGCGCTTCACCGCCGAGTTCACCAAGAAGTACGGCAAGCCGCCGGAAAACCAGGCGTGGGGCGACTATCTGTCGACCAAGCATCTGGCGCAGGCGATGAACGAGATCAAGAGCACGGACTCGACCAAGGTTGCCGAGCACATGGAAAAGGGCGCGCGCTTCGATGTGCTCAAAACGCGCGAAGGCTATTACCGCGCCTGGGACCATCAGCTGATGCAGCAGATGTACACGATTACGTTCAAGCCCGAGGCGCAGGTCAAGGACAAATGGGAACTGTTCAATCTGTCGGCTGCGGTTCCGGCGGAAAATCAGAGCCTCGAAATCATCGCGCCGACACGCGAGGAAAACCCCTGCACGATGCCGGCGTGATCGCTGGATGACCTGCACGTCGCGGCGCGCGGATGTTCACGCCTGTGTTTAATAATGCGGCGCCGCGCTGCCCCGGTTACTCGACCATCAAGCCGGCATCGTGCAGGGATTTTCCTCGCGCGTGGGCGCAATGATTTCGAGGCTCTGGTTGGCGGCCGGTACGGGGGCCGAGAGATTAAACAACTCCCATTTGTCTTTGACCT
>JACCSD010000149.1 GCA_013813185.1 Burkholderiaceae bacterium | reverse complement strand
GCAGCACCAACGGAAGCTCGACGTTTTGCTCGACCGTCAGATGCGGCAGGATGTGAAACGACTGAAACACAAAGCCGAGTTTGGCGCGCCGCGTTAGCGTGCGCTGTTCATCGTTCATGGCCGCGAGGTTCGCGCCGTCGACTGCGACCGTTCCGGCATCGGGCTGATCAAGGCCCGCAATCAAATTGAGCAGCGTCGATTTGCCCGAACCCGACTCGCCGACGATAGCCACGTACTCGCCAGCGGTTACGTTGAGGCCAAGCCCGTCAAGGACGGTGCGCGCACCGAACCGCTTTACCAGACCCTCGACCACCAACATTGCGCCGATCTTACGAGACAATGCGAAGAGCGGCCGAGACAATGCGAGGAGCGGCGCCACACGCGCTGTCGATACAATCACGCGCCGCACTCGGCGAGCGACGCTTTGAGCAAAACCGCAGTCACCTTCGACGACGTCCTTGCAGCGCAGGCCCGAATCGCGGGCCACGTCGAGAACACGCCATGTCTGCATTCGCGGACGCTGTCGCAGATCACCGGCGCCGAGGTGTACCTGAAGTTCGAGAACCTGCAGTTCACCGCATCCTTCAAGGAACGCGGTGCGCTGAACAAGCTTTCGTTGCTGTCGCAGCAGCAGCGCACGGGGAGCGTAAGGGGCGTGATCGCGGTCTCGGCCGGCAATCACGCGCAGGGCGTTGCCTATCACGCGCAGCGGCTGGGTGTGCCTGCGGTGATCGTGATGCCGCGCTTTTCGCCGATGGTCAAGATCGAACGCACGCGCGGGTTCGGTGCCGAAGTCGTGCTGTGCGGCGATACGTTCGACGACGCGAAGGCCGAAGCCGCGCGGCTGGCAGTATCGCGTGCGCTGACGATGGTGCATCCGTATGACGACGCCGACATCATCGCCGGACAGGGAACGATCGCGCTCGAAATGCTGGCTCAGCAGCCGGACATCGATTGCCTGTGCATTGCGATTGGCGGCGGCGGATTGATTTCGGGCAATGCGATAGCGGCCCGTCACCTGAAACCCGCGATCGACATCGTCGGTGTGCAGACCGATCAGTTCCCGTCAATGTATGCGGCATTCAAAGGCGTCGAGATGGAGTCGGCAAATGCGACGCTGGCCGAAGGGATCGCCGTCAAGAGCCCGGGCGATTTGACCTTACCGATCGTCAGGAAGCTGGTCGACGACGTGGTGCTGGTATCTGAAGGCGACATCGAACAGGCGATCGTGATGCTGCTCGAAATCGAAAAGACCGTTGTCGAAGGCGCCGGCGCGACGGGGCTGGCCGCAATGATGCGGCACAGGGGACGGTTCGCCGGTCGCAAGGTCGGCCTGATCCTGTGCGGCGGCAATATCGACCCGATGGTGCTGGCCGACATCATCGAGCGTGGCATGGTTCGTGCTGGGCGATTAGCTCGAATTCGGGTGCACACACGTGATGTGCCCGGTGAGTTGGCGCGCGCCGCCACGTTGATCGGACAAGCGGGAGCGAACATCGAAGAAGTGGCACACCAACGGGCGTTCACCACACTGCCGGTACAAAATGCCGAGCTCGAGTTCGTGCTGCAGACGCGCGGGCCCGATCACATTGACGAGGTGTTGCGCACATTGCACGCCGCCGGGTTGCACGCGGCCACGCATCCCTACTAGTGCCATTGAAGGGTGAATCATGGTTCCTGACGAAGTCCTGGCGCCGCCCCGTGCAGCGCCGCAATTCATCGACCTGCTCGCTGAAACCGTCGATCCGCGCGGCGAGCTAACGGCGGCGCTGCTTAAAGCGTGCGCGTCGATACCGCCGAAATATTTTTATGATCGGCTCGGATCGCGCCTTTTCGAGGCGATTTGCGAGCTGCCCGAGTACCCGCTGACGCGCACCGAGCGCGCGATCGTCGATGCCCACGTGCACGAGATCGCGGCGCGTATCGGCCCCGGCGGTGTACTGATCGACTTGGGCGCGGGCAATTGCGAGAAGGCCGAGCGTCTGTTCGGCTGGCTGGCGCCGACTCAGTACGTCGCGATCGACATCGCCGCCGATTTCCTGCGCGATCGATTGAACGTGCTGGCGGAGCGCAACCCGCAGCACTCGATTCTCGGCATCGCGCAGGACTTTACGCAGGCGATCGAGCTGCCGGAAGAAGTCGCGCGCGGATCGCGCGTACTTTTCTACCCCGGCTCATCGATCGGCAACTTCGCGCCGGAACAGGCGTTCTCTTTCCTGCAGCGCACGCGCGAAGCGTGCGGCAACGACGGTCACTTGCTGCTGGGCGTCGATCTGGTCAAGGACAAGCGGCTGCTCGATCTCGCGTATGACGATCCGCTGGGTGTGACTGCGGCGTTCAACTTGAATGTGCTGCGCAACGTCAACGCGCTGCTCGGCAGCGACTTCGACGTGGGCGACTGGCGCCACATCGCTTTCTTCAATGAAGAACAATCGCGCGTTGAAATGCATCTCGAGGCGCGCCGCGCGGTGACCGTGCGCTGGCCGGGCGCCGAGCGCGCGTTTGCCGCCGGCGGCCGGATCCACACCGAGAATTCATACAAGTACACGCCGGAACGTTTGCGTGAAACGCTCAAGCGGGCAGGCTACAAATGGGTAGCGATGTATACGGACGATGCGGCGGGTTTTGCGGTCGCGCTCGCGGGTGCATGAGACTCGACGATTAACGTCGCACCAGTCGGATCGCCGAATAGACGTACGGATAGTCTTCACGAAACCAGTTGCGGAATGACCGGCGCAGCAACTTGCGCGGTGTCACCGGGGAGCCGCCCTTTAGTACGTAGTGATCGTCGTCGAAAAAGTTGGCTGAGTAGCCCGGGTAGTACGAGCTTGGCTGAAACCCGTCGAAGCCCGCAAAAGGAGTCGACGTCCACTCCCAGCCATTGCCGATCATCTGCGACACGCCATAGGGGCTGTCGCCTGCCGGATGGGCGGTTACCGATACGGGATCCCAATCGGCGAAGTCGAAGTTGCCGTGGATTCCGTTCGGTGCCGCGTTGCCCCAGGGATAGGCCTGCTTGTCATCCTGATAGGCCGCGCGGTGCCACTGGGCCTCGGTTGGAAGCGCGGCATCGGCCCATCGTGCGTACGCGTCGGCCTGCTGGTGCGTGGCATACACCGGTGCATCGAGCGGCAGCGGTACCTCGTCGAACATGCGGCGCAACGACCACGAGCTGTCACGCTCGCGCCAGAACAGTGGCGCCTGGCCGCCTGCTTCGACAAAGCGCAGGTATTCGGCGTTGGTGACCTTGTGCTTGCCGATTTCAAACGACGGAACCGACTGCATGTGAGCGGGAAACTCGTTGTCCCAACCGAATTCTCCATTCGGCTGCCCCAACCGTGCCGCGCCCGCCGGGATGCGAATGAACTGGCTGATCGGCGTAGGAGCAGCACGCGAAGGGTCTGCATCGGGTCGCGTTTTCAGCGCGGGGTCCAGCTGATGCAGCAGATAACAGATTGTTTCGGCGTGCATCCAGCGGTGCTCGAGCACCATCTGCTGCATCTCGGCGGGAATCTGATTCCAGGTTTCATCGACGGTTGCGCGCGCGCGGCCAACGTATCGGCGTACCGCTTCGAGCGTTGGCCAGTCGGCAGCAGTGTCCTGCGGCGCCTGACCGGGCGGTGGATCGATGCCCGCTTCGAACAAGTTGTCGAACGCCGGATCAAACGACGGCTTGGCAAGGACACCGCGCGCGAGCTGGTTCCAGTCGAACGCCTCGAGGTGACCCACGTAAAAAATCAGTCGATGCCGGGCCGTGATCGGGCGCTCGTACAGCGTTTCGGGCGCAACAAGCTCGAACAGCGAGTCGGTGTGGCAGCGCGCGCGCTGCAGTTCGGTTTTGCTATCCATGGTTCGATACGAGGCACGTTCTGCTTGGACAATACGCTGAGTTGACGCCGTCTCCGTTCAAATCAAGGGTCGCGGTTAGCCATGACGCTAGGCACGCCGCTTGCATTTTGTATTGGGGTGACATCCGAGACTGCGCCATCGTCGAGACTCAACGGCGAAACCCCACCGACAGCGTCACGCAAGCGCCGCTGGCCGTGGGTGCTGGGCGCGCTCGGGGTGGCATTGGTCATACTCATCGCGCTCTTCGACTGGAACTGGTTTCGCGGCCCGCTCGAGCGATACCTCAGTAAGAGCAGCGGCCGGCCGGTCACGATCGGCGTCCTCGATGTTGAACTTGCCCTGGTGCCGCGCATCGTGCTTACCGACATCGAAATCGGCAACGCGCCGTGGGCCGGCGATGCGCCACTGGTCAGCCTGCGCGAGCTGATGCTCAGCGTCAGCGTGCCATCGCTGTTTACCGATCAAATTGTTCTGCCGCATCTACGCCTGACGGAAGGCCAGTTGAATCTGGTTCGCGACAAGGAAGGGCGCGCGAACTGGAAGCTGCGCGAGTCCGATCAGCCGTCGACGCGCACGGTCGATGTGCAATCCCTTGCGCTGAACAATGCGAGTCTTTCTTTGCGTGATGCTGTGCAGAACATCGAGGTCAATGCCAGTGGTGTGAGTCGCGTCGAAGGACCGTACGAAGCGCGCATGACGTTTAGCGGACGCTGGCGCGGCAGTCCGTTCGAAGGAATCGCCGACACCGGCAACGTCCTGGCGTTGCGCGAATCGAGCGAGCCGTTTCCGGTTCGTCTGTCAGTGCGCGCGGGACGGACGTCGATCAGCGCCGAGGGCGAGATGGGCAACATCCGCAGCCTGAGCCGCATCGACGCCAAGGTCGCCGTCAGCGGGCCTAGTCTTGCAATGCTGTATCCGACCTTGCCACTGGCGTTGCCCGATACGCCGCCGTATCGCATTACCGGACGTCTGGTTCGTGAGGGCGATGTGTATTCCTACACGGGCTTCAGCGGCGTAATCGGCAACACTGATCTCGCCGGTGACGCGCGCTTCGAGCGGCGCAAACCGAGACCGCTGCTGACGGCGACGCTGAAAAGCCGCAGCCTCGATCTGGCGGACCTTGGGCCGTTGGTCGGCCTGCCGCCCCGACCGGGCGCAGGCGCTGCTCCGCAAGTCGCGAAGGGCACTGCCACGCCGGCCAAGTCGACACCGGCGAAACTGCCCTCGGGCAAAGTGTTTCCAAACAATGATTTCAATCGGGAAAAGTTGAACGTGATGGACGCCGACGTGCGTCTGAACGCTGCCGCGCTGAAGATTCCCGAGCAGATCCCGCTCGAGGATTTTCACGCGCATCTGAAACTCAACAACGGCGTGCTCGTACTCGACCCGATGAACTTCGGCCTGGCGGGTGGCGATCTGGTGTCGACCATCACGCTCGATGCGCGCAACAACCCGATTGCTGCGAAGGCGTCGATCGATTTGCGCCGTGTGAAACTGGGTGAATTGTTTCCAACACTGGAAACCGCGAAGAAAACGAGCTCCGGCTCACTCGGCGCTCAGATTCGTCTGGCCGGCCGTGGTAATTCAGTGTCCGACATGCTCGCTACCGCAGACGGGAGCATCAACGCCGGAATGGCAGGTGGGCGCGTGTCGGAGCTTGGCGTCTGGCTGATCAATCTGCACGGCGGCCAACTGCTGCCGCTGCTCTTTGGCGGCGACCGACCGACTCAGATACGGTGCGGCGCGGCTGCCTTTGCGGTCGACGACGGCGTGGCGACACTGGGCTTGTTTGTTTTCGACACGGACGAATCGAACATCGGCGGCAGCGGCACGATCAACCTCGGCGCCGAAAAACTCGACATCACGCTCGAGCCGCGATCCAAAAAGGCGGGTATTTTGTCGTTGCGCGGCCCGGTGCACATCCGTGGGACTTTTCGCGATGCAGACATCGCACTATCAAGCCAGACGATCGGGCGCGGTGCGAGTGCTGTTGCGCTCGGCCTGTTGAATCCCTTGCTGGCCTTGATTCCACTGATTGAGACCGGGCCGGGACAAAACGCCGACTGCCAGGCGGTGCTGGCGTCGGTCAGCGGGGCGGTCAAACAGTCGGGCAAGAAGGTTAGCGACGCGCCCACCGCTGAGGAGAGCACGTCTTCACCGGCGCCGATTGTCGACACGCGCAAACGCTCCGGGCCGCCGGCACCGATCGTCGATGTGCCGGCAAAAAAAGAGCCAGCAAGCTCCTAGGTAACCTGGGATTGCATTGCGCGTCATGACGTCCTCACAGCGATAGTCAACGATTTCGACGTTGAGCGGCCCGAGCAACGCGCTCGGCCACCAGCTTCATTTGGCACGCTAGATAACGCTGATTCCGGTGCCTTTTTCGAGGCTACCGATAACGGCCGCTCTGTCGAAGCCGTCCGCGCGAAAGACAGCGAGCACATCATTGGCTGCTCCGGCCGCGCAGGCGACTAGCAGACCGCCGCTGGTTTGTGGGTCGGTTAGCAGCGCCTTCTGCACGGCGGACACGTTGTGCAAATTCACATGGTGGCCATAGCCGGCCCAGTTACGGTTCGACGCCCCCGTGACGTGACCACCTGCTGCAAGCTCTTCAACACCGGGCAGCCACGGCACAGTGTTCAAATCAACGCGTGCCGCCAACCCGCTGCCAACGGCGATTTCGTTCAAATGTCCGAGCACGCCAAAGCCGGTGACATCGGTCATCGCGTGCACATCCGCCATGTCGGCGAACTTGCGGCCCGGTGTGTTGAGCTTGGTGGTGCTGGCAATCATGTGCGCGTAACCCGCAGCGTCGAGCGCACCTCTTTTCAGCGCAGCCGAATAGATGCCGACTCCGAGCGGCTTGCCGAGGATCAGGATGTCGCCGGCTTGTGCACTGCTGTTCTTTTTTACCTTAGCCGGATGGACCAAGCCCAGCGCCACCAGGCCGTAGATCGGCTCGGCCGAATCGATCGTGTGGCCGCCGGCGATCGGAATGCCGACTGTGTTGCACACCGACTGGCCACCTTCGGCAATGCGGCGAATCACTTCGAGAGGAATCTTGTCGATCGGCATGCCGAGCAGTGCGAGCGCCATGATCGGCGTGCCGCCCATCGCGTAGACATCAGAGATGGCGTTGGTCGCAGCGATGCGGCCGAAGTCGTAGGGATCGTCGACGACCGGCGTAAAAAAGTCGGTCGTCGCGACAATCGCCTGCTCATCATTCAGTTGATACACAGCGGCGTCGTCCGCGGTTTCGATGCCGACCAATAGTTGCGGCGGCACAATCCCACGCACACCTTGCAGAATCTCGCTCAGCACGCCTGGCGCGATCTTGCAGCCGCATCCACCTCCGTGCGCGAACGACGTAAGCTTGATCTTCAAATCAATCGGAGCATTCATGGGCCGAATTATGATCGACCGATGAAATCATCACAGTGCACGCTCGCGATACTGACTGCGCTCGCGATTGCGCCGCCTGCGCATACGCAGATGCCGTCACTTGCCGATTCTTTCGTCGATGCCCAGGAGCTCGGCCGTCGCGACGAAAAAGACCCGTTGACGCTCGAGTACCACCAGTCGGTGCTGTTGCCGCAGTTCAGTGCGCGCTATCGGGCGCACCTGCGCGACTGTCAGTCTGCGCTGCCGCAGCCCGATCAGACGCCGTTTTCGTTCGTCGCTGCGATCGACGGCGAAGGAAAAGTCCTCAAGTTATGGAGCGACCGCAGTCCGCCGGTGTACTCGTGCGTTCGCGGTCGGCTTCTGTTCGACCGCTTCGCGCCGCCGCCGCGAGCACCGTTTTACCTGTACGTCCACATGCGCTTCGCGACTTGAACGGCGAGATCAAGGAATCTGAATCTTGCCGCCACCACCGAGCCCGCCGACGCCGCCCATCCCGCCTGGCCCAAAGGCGCCGCCGCTCTGACCCGGCAACACCAGCGATGAAGCGTTCTGCCGGCGCAGCTCCTGCAGCTCGTTCACGGTGCGTTCGACCGCGACCTTGGCCGCCTTCGCGTATCCGCTGACGGCGGCGTCGAGCGACGCGGCTTCGATCTCGAACGTGACCGGCAGCGGACCCATCTGCGTCATGATCTGCGCTTCGCCGATAAACAAAGTTTCGCGAGCGCCGTCGGCGTCTCCGTTGGATTTCACCGGAACCATCGCACGGATGGTCCCGATGCGGCGATCTGTGTAAATCTCCTCGCGATACAGCGAGGCAGCGTCCATTTTGATATCGAGGTCGGCGGCGGTTGCCATTTCTGTCTCCACTATTCAGATTCCAGCGACGATCCCATCATGGCGTTGAATCCGCCATCGACGTGCGTGATCTCGGCCGTGATGCCGGCTGCGAGATCGGATAGCAAGAATGCCGCCACGTTACCCACATCTTCGATCGTCACGTTGCGCCGCAGTGGCGCGGTGCTCTCAACCGCCGACAGAATTTTGGAGAATCCCTTGATGCCGGCTGCCGCTAGTGTCCTGATCGGTCCGGCCGAAATCCCGTTCACGCGAATTCCGCGCGGCCCAAGGCTCGCTGCCAGGTAGCGCACGCTGGCTTCAAGGCTCGCCTTCGCCAGTCCCATCGTGTTGTAGTTGGGCACTGCGCGCGTCGAGCCGAGGTAGGTCAGTGTCAGCAACGCCGCTCTGCGGCCTTCCATCAGCGGCAGAGCAGCCTTCGCGAGTGCCGGAAAGCTGTACGAAGAGATGTCGTGCGCGATGCGAAAGCCCTCGCGCGACAGCCCGTCGACGAAATCGCCGGCGATCGCCTCGCGCGGCGCAAAGCCGATCGAATGCACGAGTCCGTCGAGTCCGTCCCAGCGCTGCTTTAGCGCATCGAAAGTGGCTGCGATCTGCGCATCGTCGCCGACATCCATGTCGTAGATCAGGTCGGAGCCGAACTGCGCCGCAGTCTCGGTGATGCGCTCGCGAAAGCGCTCGCCGACGTAGGTGAATGCGAGTTCTGCCCCTTCACGCTTGCACGCCTGCGCAATGCCGTACGCAATCGAGCGATTCGACAGCACACCGGTGATCAGCAGCCGCTTGCCGGCGAGGAACATTTCAGTAAAGCCGTTTGCGCGTCGGTGTGCGGACAGAGCTGCGCGATGTTGTCGTGGGCGCGCGCGCCGTTGGCGCCGCCTTCTTCACAACACGGCTGCGCGCTTGCGCAGCGGGCACCGTGAGCTCCAGACGCTGGCCCGCAAAAAGACTTGGAGACGTCAGCCGGTTCCACACAATCAAATCCTTCGGCAGCACTTTCCAGCGGTTCGCCACACTGGTGACAGTGTCGCCGCGCCGCACGCGGTAGGTGACCTTGCGCAGATTGGCCTGCTCGGGCACCAGCGAGAAGCGACCGTCAAGGCTCTCGGCGGGAATATCCAACTCCATCGTTTCGTCGCGCGGTATCAGGATCGTCGAGCCGCTGCCGAGCCGATAACGCGGTGGTATCTGATTTGCGTCGCGCAGCTGCTCCTCGCTGATACCGGCCCGCTTGGCAACCGTTGCCAGCGTATCGGACGCCGTCGTCTTGTAAGTCGTCCAGCTGGCAAGCGGTTGGCCGGTCGAATCCCACGCGGCTAGGTTGGCCTGAAAACGTTCGACTTTGCCGGCCGGCAGCAGCAACTGGGCGCCGCCGCCGGCGCCGATAATTACAGGCCGGTTGAACGCCGGATTCAACGCGCGAAAATCATCGACCTTCATTTCGGCAAGCTTGGCCGCGGTGTCCACGTCAATGTCGCGCGTCTTATGGACTGCTATGAAGTACGGCGCGTTGTCGATCGGCGGCAGCACGACGCCGTACTTTTCGGGTTCGGCCACGATGTTCTTGACCGCCTGCAATTTCGGCACGTAATACTGCGTCTCCTTCGGCATCTTGAGATCGGTGTAGCGGGTGGGCTTGCCGGCGTGTCGATTCTTGGCAATCGCGCGCGACACCGCACCTTCGCCCCAGTTGTAAGACGCAAGCGCCAGCTGCCAGTCGCCGAACATTTCGTACAGCTTTTCCAGATAGTCGAGCGCGGCACGCGTGGACTCGACCACATCGCGCCGCTCGTCCTTCCACATGTTTTGTTCGAGGTCATAGTTGCGGCCGGTCGATGGAATGAACTGCCACAGGCCCGCGGCCTTCGCCGTTGAAAACGCTTCCGGCACGAACGCGCTTTCAACGAACGGCAGCAACGCGAGCTCGGTCGGCAGGCCGCGCCGCTCGATCTCTTCAACGATGTGAAACAGGTAGCGGCTCGAGCGCTGCGTCATGCGCGCGAAGTAATCAGGCTGGCTCGCGTACCAGCGGGTGCGGTCGTCGGCAAGCTTGGTTTCGAGATTCGGCATCTTGAAGCCGAGCCGGATGCGCTCCCACAAATCGCGCATCGGCGGCGGCGATAGAGGCTGTACCGTGGGTAGCGGCACGTTGTCGGGCAC
>JACCSD010000140.1 GCA_013813185.1 Burkholderiaceae bacterium | reverse complement strand
ACAGCCGGTAGTGCGCCGAATCGTGTGCCAGCACGAACAACGCGTGCTGCTGAGTGCCGATCAAGAACACGGCCGGCACCACGATCCACCAAGCGAAGTAGGTCCAGGCGACGCCGAGCACCAGCGCAATCGTGCCCAGGGTCGTCGCTATCGCGAGCGTGGAGCGCCACGCGGACAGCCGGGTCAGATCGGTGAGTGTTTCAGCGGGCAGCAGCCTGCGCACATGTCCCGCACCGGCAGGCACCTGGCTCGCCGCCGTGCCACGCAGATCATTGCGGAACTCTTCGCCGCGCGCTTCCGTCGCCGAGTTCGCCATCCGTGCAAAACTCTCGTGTCGCCTATGATGACCGTCAATATAAGCTTCGGCCCGCAGCAGGAAAACCGATGAAACTATCCAGCGATTCACTCGAAGACGGTAAACTGATCCCGGCCGAGTTCGCGTTTTGCAAGACCGATCCCGCCAAGCACGCAACCTTGTCGGCCAACCGGAATCCGCACCTTCGGTGGGACGACGTCCCGGCAGCGACGAAATCGTTTGCGTTGATCTGCCACGACGTCGACGTGCCGAGCAAGCCCGATGATCTGTTCAAGGAAGATCGAGAAATTCCATCGTCCTTGCCGCGCGTCGATTTCTATCACTGGGTGCTGGTCGATATTCCGCCGACGCAGCGCGTGATCGATGCAGGAAGCTATTCGAAGGAAGTGAAACCTCGCGGCAAGAACGGTCCTGTAGCGCCGAACAACACGCGGCAGGGTCTTAACGGCTACACCGAGTGGTTCGCCAACGATCACGACATGAACGGGGATTATTTCGGTTACGACGGTCCGTGTCCGCCCTGGAACGATTCGATCCTGCACCGCTACGTGTTCACCTTGTACGCGCTCGATGTCGCGCGCGTACCGGTCGAGGGCAAGTTCAGCGGGCCCGACGTGCTGAAAGCGATTGAGGGGCACGTTATCGCGAAGGCGCAGCTGACTGGTACGTACACGTTAAATCCGCGTCTGGCCTGAGGGCGCATGAAGACCAAGCTGCTGCTGATTCGGCATGGCGAGACCGCGTGGAATGCCGAGCACCGTATTCAAGGGCAACTCGACATTCCGCTGTCGCCGCTTGGAGTGCTGCAGTCCGCGCGTTTGGCCGAGTGTCTGGCGAACGAGCCGATCGACGCGGTGTATTCCAGCGGCCAGTCGCGCGCGTGGCTGACTGCCGCACCGGTGGCTGCACGGCACGGGCTGCCAGTCATCGCCGAGCCCAGGCTGCGCGAGCGGTCGTTCGGCGCTTTCGAAGGTCTCACACTCGACGAAATCGCGGAGCGTTATCCGGTCGAGTTCAGGAAGTGGCGCGAACGCGATCCGGGCTGGCGACCGGACGGCGGCGAAACCGGCCAGCAGTTGATCGATCGCGTGCTGTCGGCCGTAGCTGACATCGTGGCTCAACGCGCTGGGCAAACCGTCGTGCTTGTGTCGCACGGCGGCGTGTTGGACGTCGTGTATCGCACCGCTCGCACGCTGCAGTGGCATGCGCCGCGCGAGCATCAGATGCTGAACGCCGCGGTCAATCGTCTGACCGCTTCAGTGGCTCCATCAGCTCAGTTGGCGCTCTCGATTGAGCTGTGGGGCGAAATCGTGCACCTGCAGGAAGCGCGCGACGAATTACCCGTTTGAGCCGAGCGCACGGGGAACATGTTCAATCGAAGCACGCATACCGTTGAGCGGGTCGATCCCGAGGTTTGGTCCGCCATTGAAAACGAGCACCGACGGCAAGAGCAACACATCGAGCTGATTGCGTCGGAAAACTACGCAAGCCCGGCCGTGCTTGCAGCGCAGGGAAGCCAGCTGACCAACAAGTACGCCGAGGGATACCCGGGCAAGCGCTACTACGGCGGCTGCGAATTCGTCGACGTGGTCGAAACGCTGGCGATCGAGCGTTTGAAGCAGGTATTCGCGGTACCGGGCGTCGAAATCGCAGCCAACGTGCAGCCGCACGCGGGCGCGCAAGCCAACGAAGCCGTGTTCCTCGCACTGTTGACGCCGGGCGACACGATCATGGGAATGAGCCTCGCCGAAGGCGGGCACCTGACGCACGGCATGGCGCTGAACATCAGCGGCAAATGGTTCAAGGTCATTAGCTACGGACTGAACGATCGCGAGGAAATCGATTACGAAGCGCTGCGCGCGCTGGCGCAGCAGAACAAGCCCAAGCTGATCATCGCGGGTGCTTCCGCGTATTCGCTGCAAATCGACTTTGAGCGTTTCGCGAGTGTCGCGCGCGAGGTCGGGGCCTATCTGATGGTCGACATGGCGCACTACGCCGGCCTGATCGCCACCGGCGAATATCCAAGTCCGATACCGCACGCCGATGTGATCACTTCGACCACGCACAAAACGTTGCGCGGGCCGCGCGGCGGATTGATCCTGATGAAGCCCTCGTTGGAAAAGGCAATCAACTCGGCGGTGTTCCCCGGCCTGCAGGGCGGCCCGCTGATGCACGTGATCGCCGCCAAAGCGGTGGCATTCAAGGAAGCGCTCGCGCCTGAGTTCAAGACCTATCAGAAGCAGGTGATGACCAACGCGCGAGTGATGGCAGAAACCCTGGTCATGCGCGGCATGCGAATCGTTTCCGGGCGAACCGAGAGCCACTTGATGCTGGTCGATCTGCGGGCGAAGAACATCACCGGCAAGGAAGCCGAAGCACTGCTCGGCGAGGTGCACATCACGGTCAACAAGAACGCAATTCCGAAAGATCCGCAAAAGCCGATGGTCACCAGCGGTATCCGCCTCGGCTCGCCCGCGATAACGACGCGCGGCTTCATGGAGGCCGAAGCCGAGAAGACTGCGCATCTGATCGCCGACGTCCTCGACCAGCCACGCGACGCCGCCACGCGGGAGCGCGTCAAGCGCGAGGTCGCCTACCTGACGCAGCGGTTTCCCGTGTACGGGTGAGCAGCGGGCCATCCGGTGAAGTGCCCGTTCTGTCAGTTCGCCGATACCCAGGTGATCGATTCACGCGCGTCGGAAGAAGGCGCGACGATTCGGCGGCGGCGCAAGTGCCTTTCCTGCGAAAAGCGGTTTACGACGTACGAGCGCGTGGAGCTCGCAATGCCGACGATCATCAAGCGCGGCGGCGGGCGCGCCGATTACGATCGCGACAAGCTGCGTGCCTCGATGCAACTGTCGATGCGCAAACGGCCGGTGCCGCGCGAGGCCGTCGACGAGGCGATCGCACGCATCGAAGACAAACTGCTGTCGTCCGCACAGCGCGAGCTTAAGAGCGAGAAGATCGGCGAGCTGGTGATGCGTGAATTGAAGCGGCTCGACAAGGTGGCTTATATCCGCTTCGCGTCGGTCTACCGCAGCTTCGAGGATGTGGATGAGTTCGCCGAAGTCGTGCGCGAGGTCCGGCCCGTCAGGACTGCAAAACGGCCGAAACGGCGCTAAGCCAGGTCTTCAATCCAAGGGCTTGAAACCCGGCCCGCGGGCCCTAGATTGTGACTACCGGGCGCGAATGCAGCCCAACACAATTCTGGAGGACACGATGCACCAACTTTCGCGGTTTCAAACAGCGCGCCGTGGCGATTCGATTAATTCATTGGTCGACGAGATATTTGCGGATTTTTTCCATCGCTCCAATGTTCCGGTCGCGCGTCATCTGAACACGACCGCCGTTTCCCGCGCGCGGATGGATGTGCTCGACAAGGGCGGCAATTTTGAAGTCAAGGTCGATCTGCCGGGCATTCGGAAAGAGGACATTCAGGTCGGGATCGAAGGCGCACGGGTGTCGATCAACGCCGAGTCCAAGGACGCGTCGGAGACCAAGGACGCGAACGGCGACAAGATGCTGTACAGCGAGCGGTATTCGACCCGCTACGCCCGCAGTTTCGATCTGCCGGCCGAAGTCACCGAAGAAGGTGCGGATGCGCGCTTTGAAGACGGCGTGCTGACGTTGTCGCTGCCGAAGCGCGCACCGACCGTAAGCAAGCGCCTCGCAATCAAGTAGGTAGTACATGCGCGAGGGTGGCCGCGCACCCTTGGCCCTTGAACCCTGCGCCGCCCGCGCGGCCGCCCGAAGGGCGGCGCACAAACTAATGTTTGCGGTTCGTCTGGCGCGAACCGCAAATCCGCGACCAGGCTCGCGGACCACCGGCGTTAGCGCCGATGTCCGGCGACATGCCCCCGGCATGTCGCTCGTCGTGACGAGTGCACGTGCGAGCCGCAGGCTCGCGTACACGAGGAGCGCCATCTCCTACACTTTGCTCGATGTACTCCGAATCCGACCGTGAATTCATGTTGCGTGCGCTGACGCTCGCGCAGCGTTCGGCGTACCACGCCACGCCGAATCCGCGCGTCGGGTGTGTCATCGTGCGCGATGCGAGAGTGCTCGGCGAGGGGTTTACGCAACCGCCCGGCTCGAACCACGCGGAAGTCGAAGCCATACTGGATTCTCGAAGCAACGGCCACGATGTGCGCGGTGCGACGGTGTATGTCTCACTCGAACCGTGCAGCCACTTCGGGCGAACACCGCCGTGTGCAACCGCGCTGTCCGAAGCGAAAGTTGCGCGAGTCATCGCCGCAGTCGAAGATCCGAACCCGTTGGTGGCGGGCCGCGGTCTCGAGATGTTGCGCAATGGTGGCGTCGATGTTCGATGCGGCCTACTCGAGCAGGAAGCGGCCGACGCGAACGCCGGATTTTTCTCGCGCATGACGCGCGGGCGGCCGTGGGTGCGCCTGAAGATCGCCGCCAGCCTGGACGGCAAAACTGCGCTCGCCAATGGCGTGTCGCAGTGGATCACTTCCGAAGATGCGCGGCGCGATGGGCACGCGTGGCGCGCCAGATCGTGTGCAGTGTTGACCGGCATTGGCACCGTACAGGCCGACAACCCGCAACTGAATGTCAGGCTTGTGGCCACATCGCGGCAGCCGCTGCGCGTGCTGGTCGATAGTCGGCTCGAGGTCGATCCCGCCGCGCATATCTTCGATGGCGAAGGTCAGGTGCTGATCGCGTGTGCGGTCAAGAAACCGGCTGCGGAAGCGGCGCTGGTGCAGCGCGGCGCCGAGATCCTGCATGTGCCCGGCGATCGCAGCAAGGTGGACCTGCAAGCGTTGATGAAGGCGCTTGCGACGCGAAGCATCAACGAAGTGCACGTCGAAGCGGGGTTCAAGCTGAACGGATCCATTGTCGGCGCCGGGCTGGCCGATGAACTCTTGGTGTATTTCGCGCCGAGCTTACTTGGCGACGCTCAGGGGATGTTGCATCTGCCTGCGCTGTCGGATCTGGCGCACGCGCAACGCTTGAAGTTTGCCGAAGTAGCGCAGGTAGGCGACGACGTTCGGATCGTCGCGCGAGTGCTTCACTAGTGTTTACGGGCATCGTTCGCGGCGTCGGCCGCATCGTCGAGGTCAAGCGGCTGTCGGTCGACGGCGGCGTGCGGCTCACGGTCGACGCGCGCGCTGTCCCCGAATTCGAAGTTAACGTCGGTGACAGTGTCGCCGTCGCCGGCGCCTGTATGACTGCCGTTGTTGTCGACGGCACGACTTTCGCCGTCGATACCTCGAGAGAAAGCCTGGCGCGGACCGCCGGGCTCGATGCGCTGCGCGAAGTCAATATCGAAACTTCGGTCCGGGTCGGTGACGCCCTCGGCGGACATCTGGTAGCCGGCCACGTCGATGGCGTGGGCGAGGTAGTCAAGATGTCACAACTGCACGAGTCGTGGGAGCTGGTCGTGCGGCTCCCGACCGAGCTGGCGAAGTATCTCGCGTACAAAGGCTCGGTCGCGATCGACGGCGTCAGCCTGACCGTCAACCGGGTCGTGGACAGGGAGGGCGGCTGCGAGTTCGGCGTCAACGTAATTCCGCACACGTACCAGGTGACGACGCTGCATTCGTTACGCGTTGGTGACCGCGTCAACGTTGAAGTCGACCTGATCGCGCGCTATGTCGAGCGGATGCTGTCGCTTCGTGGCGGAAACGCATAAACTCCGCAGCCGATCAGCGAAGAGAAACCAGGCGCGAACACATGCTGTCAGCCGTTCCCAGTCCATCGAAGCCGCCGAGCCGCCTTGCGACGACCTCGGAGCTGATCGAGGAGATCCGTCGCGGTCATATCGTTGTCCTGGTGGACGACGAGGATCGCGAGAACGAGGGCGATCTGATTTTCGCGGCCGACTTCGTCACACCGGAAAAGATCAACTTCCTTGCCAAGAATGGGCGCGGCCTGATCTGCATGCCGATCACCGCCGAGCACGCGGCGCAATTGCAGCTGCCGCCGATGACGGCCAACAATCGAACGGTGCACGGGACCAATTTCACGGTCGCGATCGAGGCCGCGGACGGCATTAGCACCGGTATTTCCGCGGCCGACCGTGCGCACACTGTTCGAGTCGCGACCCGCCCGCATGCGAAGCCGTCCGACCTGGTGCAGCCCGGCCACGTGTTTCCGTTGGTCGCCGCGCCCGGCGGCGTCCTGATGCGAGCGGGTCATACCGAAGCGTGCTGCGATCTGGCGCGCCTGGCGGGCCTGAATCCGGCGGCAGTGCTGTGCGAAGTGATGAACGACGACGGCACGATGGCGCGCTTGCCCGATTTGCTGCCGTTCGCCGCGGCACACGGCTTGCGCATCGGGACGATCGCCGATCTGATTCGCTATCGCGCCGCGAACGAATCGCTGGTCGAACGCCTCTGCGCGCGGCGTGTAAAGACGCCTGCCGGCGAATTCGAGCTGATTACGTATCGCGACCAGCCGAGCGGCGCCGCGCATCTGGCTTTGGTGCACGGCACGCTGGCGCCCGAACGTGAGGCACTGGTGCGCGTTCACGAGCCGATGTCGGTGCTCGACGTGCTCGACGTGGAGGCGACTACGCACGCATGGCCGCTTCTGAAGGCGCTCGAGCGGATCGCGCGCAGCGATGGCGGCGTGCTGGTGATGCTCAACTGCGGCGAAGCGTCCGAGCAATTGTTTGCGCGCCTCGATGCAAGCACGAGCGGTACCGCCGAAGCCGTGCGTTCGACCACTGTGGAACTGCGCACCTACGGTGTCGGCGCCCAGATCCTGCGCGATCTGGGCGTGCGCCGCATGAAGCTGCTGGCCAAGCCGCGCAAAATGCCCTCGATGGCGGGCTTCGGCCTGCAGGTCACAGGTTATCTTGAAGAGTAGCGGCGGGAAGACTTAAGAACACGCATGGCCAAGGACTTCATTGCCCCCGACTTTGACGGTGACGATCTGCGCATCGGGCTCGTGCAATCGCGCTTCAACGAATGGGCCGGCCGCGCACTAGCCGAGTCGTGCATGAACGAGCTGATCACGCTCGGCGTCGACGAAGCCGACATCACGCATATCACGGTGCCCGGATCGCTGGAAATTCCGCTGGCGCTCGCGAAACTCGCCGCGACCGAGGACTTCGATGCGCTGATAGGACTCGGCTGCGTGATTCGCGGCGACACGTATCACTTCGAGGTGGTCGCCAATGAATCAGCGCGCGGGCTGGCGAGCGTTTCGCTCGAATATGGCGTTCCGATCGCCAACGCCATTTTGACGACCGATACCGACGAGCAGGCGCGCTCGAGGGTCGAAGAAAAAGGGCGGGACGCGGCACGCGTGGCCATCGAAATGGCCAATTTACTGTGGGCGCTGGACGAAGATGGCGCATCCGCAGCCACCAGCGAAGACTAAGCCCGACTTGCAGCCGTCAAGTCCGCCCGATGGCGCAGCTCGCGCAACTCGGGCCAGTAAGGGCAGCAGCCGCAGCGCGCGCCGGCGCGCGCGCGAGCTTGCATTGCAAGGGCTGTATCAATGGCTGCTCGCGGGCCGCGACGCGGCCACGATTCAAGCGCAGCCGCTCGACGACGGTGAAGCGCTAGCCGGTGCCGACGCCGCGCACTACCGCGAGCTGCTCAACGGCGCAATCGACCACGCAGAGGAGTTGCGTGCGCGGTTCGCTCCGCATCTGGATCGCGCTGTCGGCACGCTGTCTCCGGTCGAGCACGCGATCCTGCTGATCGCCACCTATGAACTGCAGTACCGCCTCGAGATTCCGTATCGCGTCGTGATCAACGAGGCCGTCGAGCTGGCGAAGAGTTTTGGCGGCACCGACGGCTTCCGCTACGTCAATGGCGTGCTCGACAAGGTCGCAGCGGGATTGCGCGCAACCGAGGTTGCTGCACGAGGTTGATCTGACGCGCGAAAACGCTTCCGACGTTTCGATCGGCGAGTTTCAGTTGATCGAACGATTTTTCAAGCGTTCAGTGTTGCCGAGTCCGTACATCGCGTTGGGCGCCGGTGACGATTGCGCGCTGCTGACTGCCACCTCCGGCGAGCAATGGGCGGTGTCGATCGATACGTTGATCGAAGGCGTTCATTTCCTTTCGAATGTCGACGCGGCCGCCCTCGGTCACAAATCCCTTGCGGTCAACCTGTCGGACCTCGCGGCGTGCGGGGCAACGCCGCGCTGCTTTTTTCTGGCGCTGGCGCTGCCGCGCGTCGATGAAACGTGGCTCGCCGATTTCAGCCGCGGGCTTTACGCACTGGCCGATACATATCAGTGCGTGCTGGCCGGCGGCGACACCACGCGCTCGCTAAACGGCGTCGTGATCACGATTACCGCATTGGGGTCGGTGCCCGCCGGGCGCGCGCTGCTCCGATCCGGCGCGCGGGTTGGCGATGACATCTGGGTGTCGGGCGAGCTCGGAGATGCTGCTCTCGGTCTGGCAGTCCGCCGCGGCGAGATCGAGCTGCCCCCACCAGAGGCACAGCAAGTCGCCGCGCGGCTTGAGCGGCCGTTGCCGCGTGTTCGGCTTGGCGAACAGCTACTCGGCATTGCCAGTAGCGCGATCGACATTTCGGATGGATTGGCAGGCGATATACGGCACGTTTTGCGAGGTTCCGCCGTGGGCGCCGCGATCGAATGGGTGCGCGTGCCGCGTTCGCAGGTGCTGCAGCGGCAGCCGATGCTTACGCAGCAGCGCTGCGCGCTGACCGGCGGCGACGATTACGAGCTCTTGTTCACAGCGCCCTTCGACCGCCGGGCGGATGTCATGGCGGCGGCGGGAGCCGATGCCGTCACGCGCATCGGCGCCGTCACGGCGACCGCCGATCTTGTCGTGCTAGACGAGCGGGGGACGCCGGTGGACACTGGTCGCGGTGCTTACGACCATTTTGGACGATGAGGCCTGCGACTGTGCGCCTGTTATCTGACTCGAGCGCCTTGCCAGGCGGCTCTGAGGAAGCCTTGCTGCAAGTCGGCGGATGAACGACGCCGCGCAGACGATCGAGGGTCTGGCGCACCGCCTCGGCTCCGCGCTGCGCGCGCAACACCTGACATTGGCCACGGCGGAGTCGTGCACCGCGGGCGGCCTCGGTTACGCGATCACGATCGTGCCGGGTTCGAGCGCGTGGTACGACCGCGGCTTCATCACCTA
>JACCSD010000118.1 GCA_013813185.1 Burkholderiaceae bacterium | reverse complement strand
TGCAGATCGATGCGCTGCGCGAGCGCGGTCTGTTCCACATCGGGCAGCTCGTTCGGAGCCTTCGGCAAATCGGGCAGCCGCTCGGGCAATGTGAATTGAGCCTGCTCGCCTGAAAGTCCAAGCAGCCGCGTCAGCCGCTCGCGCGCCGCGACGCGCGACCGTTCAGCTCGCGCCAGGTTAAGCACCGCATCCGCGTAAAACCCTTGTTCGCGCGCTTGCTGCAATTTGGAGAAGTTACCGACTTCGCGCATGCGCCGTGCCAGATCCGCGCCGACTTGCGCTGTTTCGTTCACCTGCCGCGAGTAGCGCACCGCTTCTTCGGCCGCCAACGCCGAGTAGTACGCCTTGCGAGTGTCCGACGCGACGCGCAGCACCTCAAGCGCGACTGCGCGCTGCGATTGCTCGAAGCGCCGCCGCTCGATCTTCAACGCCTGCGGCATCGTCAGCAGCGCGAACACATTGATCGTCAGCGCCTGTTCAACGGTGTAGTGGCGCACGCCTTGCTCGACCAAGCTCGTGCGCATCATCGAGAAATGCGGGTTCGGCAGCCGCCCTGCCTGCACCAGATTCGACTCGCTGAGGCCCAGATCGAAATAAGAGGCCTGCAGACCCTTGTTGTTCAGCAAGGCGATCTGCACGGCGTCTTCGACCGACAGCGGTTTGGCCGCCAGCTCGCTGACACGCCCCGCAACGGTTTGCTGCTCGGCTTCAGTCTTGGGCCAGACAACGTCTTTGCCGAGCCGATCGCGCGCAGTTTGCTCGACGCTCGCAAAACCGCCGTCCGATGAAAACGTCGCGCACCCTGCCAACAGCAATACAGTCGCACTCATTGCGATGCGGCGAACCCACAACCAACCGGAATCAGCGAGCTGCATCTCGGATGCTCAATGCTTCTGATGAGGGCTACCGCCGGCAGCGGGCGGCGGCGCTGCATTTGCCGGCGCCGGATTGCCGCCCGCGCGGGTTGCTGGTGCTGAATTGGCCGGCGTCGCCTGCTGGGGTTGTTGAGGCTGCTGAGCCTCGCGCGCATACACGCGCCATCCACCGATCGATCCCACCAGTCCGTTTGCCTCGCGCCAGGAGACGGATTTGTCTTCGCTCGTAGAAACGTAGTCGTCGAACACCGAGCGGTAAGAGGTCGTGCTGGGAGCAGGGTGCGAATCGGCTGTCTTCGGCATGGCGCGCGTTGCGAGCGGCGAAGCTGAAGTCTGCGCCGCCACGCCCGAGGCAATTGAAATTGAAAGCAACGCGATGACTAGCCGGCCACAACTGCTCACAAAGACCTCCGATTCGATGTTTGATTGCGATTCCGTACGGGGGCGAGCGCTCCCGTCGGACCGCGCAAATTAGCAACCCCGACGTGTCGAACTTCTGACTTCTACATTACTTAGCCGTAATCTTGCTGTCATACGCCCTGCAACCAGGCACCCCGTACCATTTCTTGATCGAGAAAAACCCACTGCATGAAACTATTGCTGGCAGAAGATGAAAAGCAGGCGGGCGAGTACTTGGTAAAAGGTCTCGGCGAGAACGGCTGCGTCGTCGACTGGGTTCGTAATGGCACCGATGCCGTCCACATGGCCTCGGACACGCAGTACGACGTGATCGTTCTCGACGTCGGCTTGCCGCAGCTCGACGGCTGGGAAACGATCAAGCGCATCCGACAGCAAAGTAAGACTCCGGTTCTTTTTCTTACGGCGCGCGATCGGGTTGAAGACCGGGTGCGCGGCCTGGAACTCGGTGCCGATGACTATCTGGTGAAGCCGTTTGCATTTTCGGAATTGCTGGCGCGCGTGCGCGCGCTTCAGCGGCGCGGCAAACAGCAAGAGCCCGATGTCATCCGTGTAGCTGACCTGGAAGTGCAATTGCTGCGGCGAAGAGTCGAGCGGGCCGGACAGCGCATCGATCTGACCGCGAAGGAATATGCGCTGCTGCTGCTGCTGCTGCGGCGAATGGGAGAAGTGCTGTCTCGTACTGTCATCGCCGAGCAGGTATGGGACATGAACTTCGATAGCGACACCAACATCGTTGAAGTGGCGGTGCGTCGCTTACGCGCCAAGATCGACGACCCGTATCAGCAGAAGTTGCTCCACACGGTGCGCGG
>JACCSD010000099.1 GCA_013813185.1 Burkholderiaceae bacterium | reverse complement strand
CGCATCCGCATATCGGGCTGTCGACCGTCACGTACTTGTTCGAAGGCGAGATCATGCATCGCGACAGCGTTGGCTCCGAGCAGGCGATCCGGCCCGGCGAAGTCAACTGGATGGTCGCCGGACGCGGCATTACGCACTCCGAGCGCTTCGAAAAAGCGCGCGCCGAAGGCGGACCGATGCACGGCATTCAAGCATGGGTTGCGCTGCCCCGCGAGCACGAAGAGACGCCTCCTCAATTTGCAAACTATTCGGGTGAGGCATTGCCCACTCGCGATTCGGGCGGCGCCTGGATGCGGCTGGTCGCCGGCGAGATCGACGGTGTGCGAGCCGGTGCGGTCACGCATTCACCAATCTTCTATGCGCACGTCAAGCTAGAGCAGGCTGCGACGCTGTCGTTGCCGCGCGAATACGCCGAGCGCGCTGCGTTTGTCGTGTCCGGCAGTGTCGCCGTCGACGGGCTCGATTTCGAAAGCGGGCAGATGCTGGTCTTCGCGCCGCGGGCCGACGCAATCGTTCGTGCCAACTCGGCTGCGACTTTGATGATCCTGGGCGGCGAACCACTCGGCGAGCGGTACATCGATTGGAATTTCGTGTCGTCGTCGAAGGAAAGAATCGAGCAGGCCAAAGCCGATTGGCGGGCCGGCCGAATGAAGCTGCCCGACCTCGATCACGACGAATTCATTCCGCTTCCGCCGGATCCGACGCCGCCGGCGAATCCGATCTCTTAGCGCGAATCTTTTCGCAAAGAGCCTAACGCGGCCGAAGCGCTGCGGCCAATCGATCGTAGGCCGCGGCCGAATAGCCCTGAACGCGCCGATCACCGGCCACGAGCAAGGGCACGCCGCCGCTGCCGCCGGCGCCGATAAACGCGCGCATGCCGTCGATGTTCTCGATGTCGTATTCAATGTAGTTGATCTGCGCTGCAGCCAGGTGCGCCTTGGCGCGTTTGCAATGACCGCACCAAATCGCGGTGAAGAGTGCAACGTCACCGGCTCGCGGCGCTCGTGCGGCGCTGATCCGACCTTGTGCACTCTTCTCCAGCTGCTCTTGGAATCGCACCACTTCCGCAGGTAGCGGGCTGGACGGCAGATTGCGAAATTCCAGCGTGTCGGTACGTGCCCGACTCGCCGGGGGCTTGTCGCTGTAGGTAATCTCGCCGTCGGGACCGACCGCCTTGTAGACAGTATCGGCGCTCGCTGACATCGCGAGTGTTAGCGTGAGTGCATATACGGCACTGCGCCCAACCCTCATCGCTCTCGTCATCGCCCCTGGCGCCACTCACTGAGCTGCTGTTCGGTCGGCAACATGGGCTTGTCGCGTTCCTTGCTGACCAGGCACAGAAAGCCGAGCGAATGGTCGGGCGCAGCATAAAACTGGTGCCACGTCAGAGGATCGACCGTCACAAGATCGTGTTCCGCGATCGGCTGCACCTCGGTGCCGATGCGCACCGTGCCATGGCCGCGCAGGATCAATACGGCGTGGGTGTGTTGATGCTGTTCGAGCGTCGAATAGCCGCCGGGTGCGATCTCGAAGTAGCGCAGTTCGCTTGCATGGTCCGGCTGCGAGAAGAGCACCTGTCGCGTGATGTCCTTGAAAGGTGCGCTGCCTTCGTCCTTGTACTGGAGACGATCGACGTCCTGCCAGCCAAAGGCGCCGGAGGTATCGTGAACCAGTCGGCGGATCGTGCTCATGCCGTCACCGCCTCCGCCGCCATCGCGACTGCGTTGACGAACTCGGTGCTGCGCGCAGCCAGCTGTTCGCGCGCCGACAACAACGCGCCGCCCACCAGCAACATCGAATCGCGTCCGTACTCACCCACGATCCCTGCGGCGCGCTCGACGCTCATGCCGCCGGCGGGTGTGGGCATGGTCGGTTTCAAGTCGTGCCACGGCTGAGTGTTGTGCCTGGCGATTGCGCGGCATACCTCGCGCGGGTACGCGAAGCGGCCACCGTGATTCGGAAAGATCACCGCGTCGGCGCCGAACAGGCGAAAGAGTTTTCCGAACAGTGCCTCAGGCGCAATGCGAAGGCCGCCCAGCGAGGGGTGGGCGATGAACATCATGTCTTGAAATTCTCGCTTCAGAGCGACCAGCGTCGCAACGCCGCACACCATCGGCGCGATCAGCACCAGCCGCACACCCTCGCGGCGCGCCAGCTCGATCTGCGCGCGCATCTCGTCGAAGTGGCCGTACAGACTCGGCGCGTACAACGTGCAGCGATCGCGGGCGGCGTTGGAGCGTGTGATCGCCTTCTGGCACGCACGTACACGCTCGGCAAACGGGGCACTGCGTTGATTGGCCCATCCATGATCATCCTTGACCACGTCGATGCCGGCGTCTGAGAAAACGCTGCACAGGTGCACCAGCGATTCGATCGTCGAACCGATCGGCTTCAGTGCGGTGCACGTCAGCGGGCGCTCCAGTGCGCCCGTGTAGCGGCGCATTCCGCCGATGCCATGGTTTGGCCCGCCCCACACGCCGGCGAGCACGGCCGGCACTTCCACATCGATCAGCTCGACGTCGGGCTGCAGCGAGGCGTTACCGAACAGCATGTTCATCAACTGGCCGGCGTCATCGCCGATCGTTTCAGCGCTCAATGCCAGGCGTGCCGTGTGCGTGCCGTCGCCATCGGTGGCTACGTTGTCAACGCGGGCGACCATCGTGTCGAGCACGTGCGGATCGTTGACCGAGGTGGCGAGCATCTCGATGCTCTGCTCAAGTGCGAGCTGCTGCGCGCGATGGGTGGCGTCAGGGGCCGCGACACGCAGCCGGTACGTGGCACTGATGCGGAGCGGATCGGTCATGCCACTAAATCACCTCAAAGTACCGCTTCAACTCCCAATCAGTGACCGCGTCCTGCCATTGCCGCCACTCCCAATCACGGGTCGCGGCGAAGTGGTCGACGAAAACATCACCGAACCAGTCGCGTGCGGTATCGCTGCGGCGAAAGATGTCGGTGGTTTCTTTCAGCGAACGCGGCGCGCGCGGAGTGTTTTCGGAGCCTTGGTTGGTGCCGGTGATCGGCGCTGCGGTCAGCTTCATTTTCTTTTCGATGCCGTGCAAGCCGGCGGCCAGCAGCGCCGCGACCGCGAGATACGGATTGATATCCGATCCTGGGCAGCGCGTTTCAAGCCGCGTGCTCTTCGGCGAGCCGGGAATCACGCGGAAGCTCGCGGTCCGGTTATCGATCGCCCACGTGGGCTTGACCGGCGCCCAGAAGCCGTCGACCAATCGCTTGTAGCTGTTCACGGTGGGCCAGAACATGGGCGCAAATTCCATTAGCACGGCAATTTGCCCGGCGAGGAAGCTTTCGAACATCTTGCTCATGCCCGATCTGCCTTTGGCATCAAAGAACAAGTTCTTCTTGCCGTCGGTCATCGACTGGTGCACGTGCCCGCTACAGCCAGGGTAGTCAGCACTCCATTTGGCCATGAAGCTCGGTGTGATGCCGTAACTCGCGCCGATTTCCTTCGCGCTGCTCTTGAACAGCACGCCGCGATCGGCGCATTCGAGCGCGTCTGAAAACTGGATTGCAGCCTCGTACACACCGGGCCCGGTTTCGGTGTGCAGTCCTTCGATCG
>JACCSD010000121.1 GCA_013813185.1 Burkholderiaceae bacterium | reverse complement strand
GCCACCGCATACAACGCCATCAGCGCGTGCGGGCCGCCGCAGTATTCGGCGCACTGGCCGCGCATCACGCCGGCTTGATCGGCCTGCAATCGCAACACGTTGACGCGGCCGGGAATCATGTCGAGCTTGCCGGCCAACTGCGGTAGCCAGAAGCTGTGCAGCACGTCTGCGCTTCGCAATCGCAACTCGATGGGACGCCCGACCGGCAAGTGGATTTCGTTCGCTGTCGCGAACTCGACGCGATCGTCGGCATCCAGATAATGCACGCGCCACCACCACTGCTCGCCCGTCACTTCGATTCGCAGCGGATTCGAATGGTCGCGGCCGGCCATTGCGGCCGTGGCCATGAACGTGTAGACCAACAATGCCGATAGCGTGACAAGCGGGAAGACGACGCCGGCGCCGATGATGAACTCGCGCCGCGCCAGCCAGCCTTTTCCTGTGCGCGCTGCGATCGCGTAAGCAGCGAGCGCCATCACAGCCACGAAGATCACCGTGGCGCCGGCGATCAGCACCCAGCCGATCGTCGCAGTCTGCTCCGCGTGCGGACCGCGCGGATCGAAGGCCGACTGCACTCCGCTGCAGCCGGCAAGCGCACAGCAAACGGACAGCGCCGGCGCGGCGCGCACGGAGTGCCACATGGCGGCGATCATAGAACGGGGCCTGAAAGGATCGTGAACGGAGTCGGGGTCTGACCCCAATTTACTTCGCCAATTTACTTCGCCGGCGGCGCCTGCGCCTCTGGCCAGCAATTGTGCAAATTCGCCGGCCTTCTCGTCTCCGGGATCGACCAGCGGCAATAGCGCTGCCAGCGGATTGATCAGGCCGAGCAGAATCGCGGCACCGCCGCGCAGCCGCAATGACTTATCGACCCGAACATGTGGACCGGCACCGGCGCTGAACAGGCTGAAGCCGGTCGACACCGGCTTGATCAGCAAATCGAGCGTCCGCGCCGCCAACCCCCGCGATCGCCGCCAGCGCGCATGGCGTCGGCCATATGGTTTTTCTGCGCTTCGGGCGCATGCAGTCAGAGTTGCGAACTCAGCAGCGACGCAAAAAAATCGGTGATCTTCTCCCGCCACGGCCGGTTCAGCCATTCATCGTGCGTGATCAGGCGCGAGCGTTGCCGGTCCTGCTCGAAAATTTCGCTCTGGCGGCGCGCAAACGCGGCGTCGTACACATTCAGGTTGGCCTCATCGTTGACGCTGAACGAGCGCGAATCGAAGTTGGTCGAACCGACCGACACCCACAGATCATCGACGATCATCACCTTGCAGTGATACATGCTCGGTTGATATTCGTAGATCTCGGCGCCGGCAGCCAGCAGCTCGCCCCATTCGGCGCGCGACGCGTGCCGCACGATCTCGACGTCGATGCGATCGCCGGGCAGAATCAGCTGCACCTTGACGCCGCGCTTCATCGCGGCGACGAACGCGTTGACCGCGACATCGTCCGGCACGAAATACGCCATCGACAGCTTGATGCTTTGCACGGCCGACGCGATCGAAAGCAGATACATCAACTGCACGCTCTCGGCGCCCGCGCCGGGCGAGCTGGTGAACATCTGCGCGCGCTGATCTCCTGCGTCCGCCGGTGGCGGCAGCAAATCGTCGCCATACGGCACCTGCCCGGTCGCCTGCAGCCAGTTGTCGATGAACGCCGCCTGCATCTGCGCCACCACCGGGCCTTCGGCGCGATATTGCGTGTCGCGCCATTGGCCCGGCGTGCGCCCGTCACCCTCCCATTGATCGGCAATCCCGGCGCCGCCGGTAAACCCGATGCGGCCGTCGATGATCAGCAGCTTGCGGTGCGTGCGGTTGTTAAGGCGCCCGAGGTTGTACCAGCGCGGCCGGTTGTAGCGGCTCACCTGCACGCCGGCTTCGCGCATCCGCTGCAGCTGCGAGTCGTCCAGCGCTTCGCTGCCGACCCAGTCGAGCAGCACGCGCACCGGCACACCATTGCGCGCCTGCGCCGACAGCGCCTCGGTGAATTGACGGCCGATATCGCCCGACCAGTAGATGTACGACTCGAACGAGATAGAGCGCGTGGCATTGTTGATCGCGGCCAGCATCGACGGAAAAATCTGCTCACCGTTGAGCAGCTCCTCGACCCGGTTGCCGGTGACCAGCGCCGGCCCGAGCAGCGTGCCCATCGTGCGCGGAAACTGTTCGGAGGCGACCGCGTAGCGGTGCGGCAGCCGCCAGTCGATCTGCTTGTCGCCCAGGCTTAGATTCAGAATCAGCAAGGTGACGAAAACCGTCGCCAGGGCGGTCGAAAAGATCACAGCCGTGCGGACAATCGTGCGTCGCTTCATGCCGGTTAAAAAAAGCCGCACTCAAGCGGGAGTGATGTGTGAATCAGATGGTATTACTTGAACACCCATCGAGTCGGCGGGCCGGATGCTCGGGCACGTGGACTGCTTTTAGCGTGCATGGGGCGGATTCGCCAATTTTCCGTGATGCGTCGGCTTGCCGCAGCGGGCCCGGCGACGGCCGTACAGCCCAGGCGCTGGCGGCGCCTTAGCGTGTGCATTGCTTCGGCCGTGTTGTGCGGAGCCGTCGTTGCGGCCGACCGGATCATCGTCGCCGGCGTTGAGTTGTCCGAGCGCATGCGGCTCGGTAGCTACGAATTGGTGCTGGCCAGTTGTGGCGTTCGCGACACCTTGTGGATCGACCACTATGTCGCCGCGCTGTACCTGCCGCCGGGACTATCGATGGTCGCAGCGATGCAGGATCCGACGCTACCCAAGGTCATCCTGCTGCACATCGTCGGCACCGCGCTGCTGCCCGATCGCATCCCCGAGCCATGGCGCGAGACGCTGCGCGATGAACTGCGTCGCGAGCCGATGGCGCGGGTCCGTAACGTCTATCGCAACCTCGCCGCCGGTGACCGCGTTCGTGTGGCGTACGTGCCGAACGACGGCGTGACGATGGCGGTCAACGAGCGGGTGGTGGCGCGCATGCCGGACCACGCATTGTTCGACTCGATGCTGCGTGCCTGGGCCGAGAACGATCCGATCTCGGGCAAGCTGGAGCGGTTGCTGCTCCAGCATCCCTGCTGATCCGCTCAAGTCTCAAATCGAGGCAATCGCATGATCGGTGTGTCATCACGTCATGTCTAACCGCGCAATGGCGGCAGCGCTTCGGATTGCGGCACGAAACGCATTGCCACGATAAGCGCGTCGCGAGTTGCGCCTCAAAGACGGCTAGGCGAAATGGCGTTGCCTGTCGTACGACTCGTGCAACCTGGTTTCGTAGGCGCTGTCGAGCGGCATACCGTCGTTGTATTCAGGGCTTGCCTTGACCGCGTCGCGGCTAAGGTCGGTGAAAACTTTCGATTCGGTCCAGTCGATGCGTTCGATCCGATCAGTTGGGATCAGCACTTT
>JACCSD010000065.1 GCA_013813185.1 Burkholderiaceae bacterium | reverse complement strand
GAGGAACGGAGCCGACGCCGGGGCTTTTAAGCGAACCAGCGCTTTAGCCCTGGTTCGCGCCGGCGGCGGCGAGTACCGCAGAGCCGTCCCGCCGGACCGACGCCCAGGCAGCGCGGCGCCGCCCGTCGCTTGCGCGTCGCGACCAAGGCGAGCGCACTGGCGCACTCCGCTTGCGCTTCGCGATGAACCTTACGTGACGATTCGCTCCTACTGATGCGCACTCTTTACTTGGTCGTGCCGCTGGCGCCGCTGATCGGAGCGCTCGTTGCCGGGCTCGCCGGCAAGGTCGTCGGTCGAACCGGCGCGCATCTGATCACGATTGCCGGCGTTTTGATCGCGACCGTCGCGTCATTCATGGTGCTCGCCGACGTGATGGACGGTACGACCTTCGACGGCACCGTGTACACGTGGGCGGTAGTCGGGGGACTGAACCTCGAAGTCGGCTTTCTGATCGATCCCCTGACGGCTTTGATGATGGTCGTCGTCACCTTCGTATCGCTGATGGTGCACATCTACACGATCGGCTACATGGCCGACGATCCGGGCTATCAGCGGTTCTTTTCGTACATCTCGCTTTTCACGTTCAGCATGCTGATGCTGGTGATGAGCAACAATTTTCTGCAATTGTTCTTCGGGTGGGAAGCGGTCGGCCTGATGTCGTATCTGCTGATCGGCTTCTGGTACGAGCGGCCGACTGCCATTTACGCGAACCTCAAAGCGTTCCTTGTCAATCGGGTGGGCGACTTCGGCTTCGTGCTCGGCATCGGACTCGTGTACGCCTACTTCGGAACGTTGCACTACGCCGAGGTTTTTGCCGCGGCGCCTGGCATGGCGCAGCGTGCGATCGAGCTCATCCCCGGCACGCCGTGGCTGTTGATGACGGTGATCTGTATCTGCCTGTTTATCGGTGCGATGGGCAAGAGCGCGCAGTTTCCGCTGCACGTGTGGCTGCCGGACAGCATGGAAGGGCCGACGCCGATCTCTGCCCTTATTCATGCGGCCACCATGGTGACCGCCGGCATCTTCATGGTCGCACGCATGTCGCCGCTGTTCGAGCTGTCGGACGTCGCGCTGTCGTTCGTCATCGTGATCGGCGCGATCACGGCGTTCTTGATGGGCATCCTGGGCATCGTGCAGAACGACATCAAGCGCGTCGTCGCGTACTCGACCTTGTCGCAGCTCGGCTACATGACGGTTGCGCTCGGCGCGTCTGCGTATGCGGCGGGCATTTTCCATCTGATGACGCATGCGTTTTTCAAGGCGCTCCTGTTTCTGGCGGCAGGCTCGGTGATCATCGGCATGCACCATCACCAGGACATCCGCCACATGGGCGGGCTATGGAACAAGATGCCGGTGACGTGGATTACGTCGCTGGTCGGGTCGCTGGCGCTGATCGGCTTTCCGTTTTTCTCCGGCTTTTATTCGAAAGACTCGATCATCATCGCAACCCACGCTGCCGCAAACGCAGGTCATTGGGGCGCCGCGACGGCGTACTGGGCGCTGACGCTGGGCGTGTTCATCACCGCGTTCTACTCGTTCCGAATGTTCTTCCTGGTCTTCCACGGCAAGCCGCGCTGGGATCAGAAGCCGCACGTTTCGGAGCAAGAGCGCGGGCACGGCGACGATCATCACGGTGACGAGCATCACGGCGAACCGCACGAATCGGCAAGCGTCGTCACGGTGCCGCTGGTGCTGCTTGCGATTCCGTCGGTGGTGATCGGCTTCGTCGGAGTCGAGTGGATGCTCGGCGGCAATTTCTTCGGGAGTTCGATCGTTGCCGACGTTGCGCGGCATCCGGCGATGACTCGGCTCGCAACAGAGGCTCATAGTGCCGTCGCGATGGGCTTGCACGGACTGGTTTCCGCGCCGACCTATCTCGCCCTCGCCGGTGTCGCGCTCGCGTGGTTCCTGTACCTGAAGCGGCCCGACCTCGCCGCTTCGTTGAAGCAGCGCTTTGCGGGCTTGCATCGATTGCTCGACAACAAGTATTACCTCGATCGCATCAACGAGGTCGTCTTCGCTGCGGGGGCGCGCAAGCTCGGTTTCGGCTTATGGCGCGGCGGTGATGTCGGATTGATCGACGGCATCGCCGTCAATGGCAGCGCGAAGGTGGTCGGATGGATCGCGGGCGCGGCGCGCTTGCTGCAGTCCGGCTATATCTATCACTACGCGTTCGGCATGATCGTCGGAATTCTGGTTCTGGTGACTTTATTCGTCACGCTGAACGTTGTTCGATAGCCGAAACCAACAACAATAAAAATCCGAACGTGACCCACTGGCTCAGTCTTGCGATCTGGATTCCGATCGGTTTCGGCGTTGCGATCCTGGCGGCTGGCCGCGACCGCAATCTCGACGTGATTCGGGCCGCCGCGCTGATTGGCAGCGTGCTCGGTTTGCTCGTCACTATTCCGCTTTACATCGGCTTCGACCCATCCAGTGCGTCGTTGCAGTTCGTTGAGAACGTCGCCTGGATCGAGCGCCTGAACGCCAACTATCACCTCGGTGTCGACGGTATCTCGATCTGGTTCGTGTTGCTCACTGCGTTCATGACCGTCATCGTCGTGCTCGCGGGCTGGCAGGTGATCGAAACGCGCGTCGCGCAGTACTACGCCGCCTTTCTGATTCTGTCGGGATTGATGGTCGGAGTTTTCGCGGCTGCGGACGGATTGCTGTTCTTCGTTTTCTTCGAAGCCACGTTGCTGCCGATGTACGTGATCATTGGCATCTGGGGCGGCGCCAATCGCATCTACGCGGCGATCAAGTTTTTTCTGTACACATTCGCCGGCTCGTTGCTGATGCTGGTGGCGCTCGTGTACCTGTACTACGCATCCGACGGCCGCTTCGGCATTTTCGATTGGCATCAAGTACGCCTCGGCATGACCGAGCAGACATTGCTGTTTCTCGCGTTCTTTGCGGCGTTCGCGGTCAAGGTTCCGATGTGGCCGGTGCATACGTGGCTGCCCGATGCACACGTCGAAGCGCCGACCGGGGGGTCGATCATCCTGGCGGCGATCATGTTGAAGCTCGGCGCGTACGGGTTCCTGCGTTTTTCCCTTCCGATCGTGCCCGACGCATCGCACGAGCTGGCCGGCTACGTCATCGCGCTGTCGTTGATCGCCGTCGTCTACATCGGACTGGTTGCCCTGGTGCAGTCGGATATGAAAAAGCTGGTGGCGTATTCGTCGATCGCGCACATGGGCTTCGTAACACTCGGCTTCTTCATCTTCAATCCAATGGGCATGGCTGGCGGCATAGTGCAGATGATCTCGCACGGCTTCGTTTCCGGCGCGATGTTCTTCTGCATCGGCGTGATGTACGACCGGATGCACAGCCGCGAAATCGCCGATTACGGCGGTGTCGTGAACACGATGCCGAGGTTCGCGGCATTCTTCATGCTGTTCGTGATGGCCAACGCCGGCTTGCCGGCAACCAGCGGCTTTGTCGGTGAGTTCATGGTGATCCTCGGCGCGGTGCAATACAACTTCTGGATTGCATTGATCGCCGCGACCACTCTCGTGCTCGGTGCCGCGTACTCGCTGTGGATGTACAAGCGCGTCATTTTCGGCGCCGTGGCGAACAAGCACGTGGCCGATCTGACCGACGTCAACGGGCGCGAGTTCGCGATCCTGGCGCTGCTCGCGGCTGCAGTGTTATGGATGGGACTGTATCCAAAGCCGGTCACTGATTTGATGGATGCATCGGTCGCAGAGTTGCTTAAACATGTGGCCGTGTCGAAACTGCCGGTTGAGACCGGCGCGGTTCAGTAGATGGATTCTCTGAACATTGCCGTTGCCTTGCCCGAGATCGTGCTGCTCGCTACGGCGTGCCTGGTGCTCGTGGTCGACCTGTTCGTTCCAGACGAGCGCCGCAACGTTACGTACGGTTTGACACTGATCGCGCTGCTGGCAGTGGCGGTCGCCGTGGGCTTTTCGCTGGCGCGAGACGACG
>JACCSD010000064.1 GCA_013813185.1 Burkholderiaceae bacterium | reverse complement strand
GCGCATCTTGCATGCGCCCACATCACAATCCCTATTAAAACGTGCGCCTTCGGCAGATAAGACTCGCCGGGTTCAAATCATTTGTCGACCCGACGCCGATCGACGTTCCCGGCACGCTGGTGGGCGTTGTCGGCCCGAATGGGTGCGGCAAGTCGAACGTGATCGACGCGGTGCGATGGGTGCTCGGCGAAAGCAAGGCCGCCGAGCTGCGTGGCGAATCGATGCAGGATGTGATTTTCAACGGCTCGGGCGATCGGAAGCCGGCCGGCCGCGCCAGCGTCGAGCTCGCTTTCGACAACAACGATGGTCGCATCGGTGGTGCGTGGGCGCAGTACGCCGAGATTTCGGTCAAGCGCGTGCTGACACGCGACGGCTCGTCGAGCTACTACATCAACAACCAGAACGTGCGCCGGCGCGACGTTCACGACATGTTTCTGGGCACCGGGCTCGGACCGCGCGCGTACGCGATCATCGGCCAGGGCATGATCTCGCGCATCGTCGAGGCGCGTCCCGAAGAGTTGCGCATTTTTCTGGAAGAAGCGGCCGGCGTTTCGAAGTACAAGGAGCGCCGGCGCGAAACCGAGAACCGGCTGGCCGATACGCGCGACAATCTGACGCGCGTCGAAGACATTCTGCGCGAGCTCGATGCGCAGATCGGCAAGCTCGAGCAGCAGGCCGCGGTTGCGCAGACGTACCGCTCGCTGCAGGCGACGCACGACGAACAACAGCAATTGCTGTGGCTGACGCGCAAGCGCGAGGCCGACACCGAGCGCGACAAAGTGACGCGCGACATCGCCCATCGTACCGTCGCGTTCGATGCGCATGTCGCCGAACTGCGCGGTGCCGAACGTGCGCTCGAGGACCTGCGAAACGCGCACTTTGCGGCGAGCGACGCGGTGCATGCGGCGCAAGGCACGCTGTTTCAGGTCAACGCCGAAGTGGCGAAGCTCGAATCCGAGATTCGCCTGATCGCGGAGAGCCGTACGCGGCTGGCGTCACAGGTCGAGTCACTGATCGCGACCCGCAAGGTGCGGCTCGACGAGCAGGCCGAGCTTCGCAAGCGTGCCGCCGAGCTGGTGCAGGCGATCGTGGACATATCGCAGCAGCTAGAGGAAGCGAAGGCGAGCGTCGTATCTCACGAGTCCAAGGTGCCGCTCCTCGAACAGACGTATCGCGCGACGCGGGATGCGGTCACCGCGTCTCAGGCGGCCGCAGCGCTCGCCGAACAATCGATCGCCGCGGCGGCCGGCGAGCAGCGCAGCGCGGATCGGCAGCTGGCGCAGCTGGCGCAGCGGCGCGAGCGCCTCGGCGAAGAGCAGGCATCGATCGGCTCGCCCGACGAAGCGCACCTGGCGACGCTGAAACAGCAAATGGCAGCGAACGACGGAGCGATGGCCGTGAGTGCGGAGGCGCAGCAGCGCAGCGAAGCGCAAGTCGATCAGGCAACTGCCCGGCGCCAGCAGCAGCTCGATGATCGGACGACTCATAGCGATGCTTTGGCACGAATCGAGGCGCGTCTGCAGGCCCTGAAGCAGGTGCAGGCGAGTGTCGAAGCCAATGCGAGGCTCGATCCATGGTTGCGCGCGCAGGGACTCGAGAACCTGCCGCGGCTATTTCGCAAACTAGTCGTCGAGCCCGGCTGGGAAACCGCGTTCGAAGCGGTGTTACGCGAGCGCGTGCAAGGCGTCGAGGTCGGGCGGCTCGACACGATCGGCGGCTTGGCTACGGATGCTCCGCCTGCACGCGTAGCGTTTTATTCGACGACCGGCGCCGTAGCCCGCGAGTTGCCGCAGTTGCCAGGATCCGGACCGAAGTTCAAGCCAATGAGCGATTTGGTGCGCACCCACGATGCGGCGTTCGCTGCCTTGCTTGCCGACTGGCTGGCGAATGTGTTCGTTGCGGACGATCTCGCGTCGGCACTGGCCGCGCGCGCAGACTTGCCCGCGGGCGGACAGTTTGTCGTCAAAACAGCGCACCGAGTGTCGCGCCACGACGTGCACTTCTACGCGGCGGACGACCAAACATCGGGTCTGCTCGCGCGCCGGCTTGAAATCGAGAACCTGGAGCGCGAAGTGCGTGCGCAGCGCTTGATCGTCGAAGAGGCGACCGCGGCGGTGGCGCGCGCCGAGTCGGAGTTGCGATCGGCGCAACAGGCGCGCGATGCGGCGCGTCAAGGCGCTGAACAGCAGCGATCGCAGATGCACGCGCTGCAGCTGGAAGCGGTTCGGCTCGAGGAATTGATCGATCGCATCCGCCATCGCAGCGGCCAGATCGGGGCCGAACTGTCGGAGATCGAAGGCAATGAGCGCGAAGCGCGCTCGCAGCGCGAACAGGCGGATGCCAGGTTCGAGCAGCTCGACGCCGAGCTGTCGATACGCCAGGAGGCCGTCGAAAGCGCGCGCCTGACCTACGAAGAAGCCGATCGAGCGTTGCGCGCTGCACGCGATGAACAACGCCTGCTCGACACCGCGCGCCAGCATTGCGAGTTCGCGCTCAATTCGAGCCGCGAGCGGGAAGGAGACCTCGCCCGTGGCGCAGAAGCGGCTGGGGTCGATGCGCAGCGTCTAGCGGATGAAATCGGCAAGGCTGAAGACGAGTTGAAGCGGCTCGACGACAGTGCAGCGCGGGAGGGACTGGCCGACTGGCTCGCGCGCCGCTCAGCGGCCGACGAATCGCTGCGCCAGGCGCGCAGTCATCTCGACGATTTCGCGCAGCAACTGCGCTCCGCCGACGAGAAGCGGTTAACCCTCGAGCGCGATGTGCAACCTCTGCGCGAGAAACTCACCGAGCTGCAATTGAAGGAACAGGCGGCGCGACTCGCCGCCGAGCAGTTCGCCAATCAACTCGGCGAAGCCCACGCCGACGAATCGGCACTGGCCGCCAAGCTCACCGGGAGACCGCCGCAAAAGGCGGCGGCGCTGCAGGCCGAGATCGCGCGCCTGGCGCAGGAAATCGAAGCGCTCGGCGCCGTCAATCTTGCGGCGCTCGAAGAGCTGACGACGTCGCGCGAACGGAAAGACTTTCTCGACGCGCAGTCGGCCGACTTGAATGCGGCGATCACGACGCTGGAAGACGCGATTCGGAAGATCGATCGCGAGACGAGACAGATGCTGCAGCAGACGTTCGATGCGGTCAATCTTCAGTTCGGTCAGCTGTTTCCGAAGCTGTTCGGCGGGGGCGATGCACGCCTGATCATGACCGGCGAAGAGATTCTCGATGCCGGTGTGCAGGTGATGGCGCAGCCACCCGGCAAGCGCAACAGCACGATTCATCTGCTGTCGGGCGGAGAGAAGGCGCTCACCGCAATTGCCTTGGTGTTTGCGTTGTTCAAGCTGAACCCGGCGCCGTTTTGCCTGCTGGACGAGGTCGACGCACCGCTCGACGACGCCAACACCGAGCGCTTTTGCCGGCTGGTCGAGTCGATGACCGATAACACGCAGTTCATGTTCATCACGCACAACAAGATTTCGATGGAGATGGCGCAGCAGTTGATCGGCGTCACGATGCAGGAACAGGGTGTGTCGCGCATCGTCGCAGTCGACATCGACAGCGCCGTGCGGCTGACCGCCGAAGCCGCGTAGCGTCGAAGCATGAAGGACCTTACGTGGGTGCTGCTGTCGATCGCGGCGGTGCTGCTGATTGCGCTTTATCTGTATGGCAAGTGGCAGGAGCGAAAATCTGATCCGCTCGATACTTCGAACGAGGATCTGGATGCGGAATCATTGGAGCGTCCGCTGCCCGATCGCTCGGCTTCGGCGCGCAGCGCCCGGCAGGCGCCAGTCCGCATCGAGCCCACGATGGGAGTTTCGCCTGGGCCCGAGTCACCGACCGCTGCAACACTGGCAGAAGAATCATCCGGTGAAACGCAGCAGGTAGGCGGATGGATCGAGGACTCGCTGCTCGACCTGACGCTCGAGCTGCGCTGCGTTCATGCGTTTGACGGCGTGGCTGCACTCGAAGCGCGTGCGCAGCTCGACCGGCTCGCGTTGGCGTTGCCGATTCACCTCGCAGTGTGGGACGGCAAGGCTGGAAGGTGGGGTCCGCCTGACCGTTTTGGCTTTTATTCGGAAATGATGATCGGAGTGCAGTTGGCCAATCGGCGCCACTCGCTGGGCGAAATCGATGCGTCGCGCTTCATTGCGGCGGTTCAACAAGTTGCAGTGTCGATCGACGCAGATTTCGATCCACCCGACGTGGCCCGGCTGGTGCAACAGGCCGCGCAACTGGATTCCGTGTGCGCGCGCTTCGATGTGCAGATCACGCTGACGTTGGAGGCGCTGGGTAACGCATGGAGCAACGCCGAGGTGGGAGCGGCGGCGACCGAAGCAGCCCTGGAAGGAGTCCAGCCAGAGCGGTGGGAACGGTTTGATGCGCAGCATCCCACTGCACTTGCGATGACTCCGGCAACGTCCTTTCCGACGCGACGCCTGACGCTGACCCTCGACGTTCCGGCCTCTGCCGCGCACCCGTCGCCCCTTGCAACGCTGTTCTCGGTTGCGCATCAGCTCGCTGCGCGGCTCAATGCGCGCGTGGTCGATGACAACGGCAGGACGGTCGAGCCCGGTGCGCAGTCTGCAATCGAGGGCGAGCTCGAAAAGCTCATCGGCGAAATGCGCGCTGACGGCATCGAGCCCGGCTCGGCACGCGCGCGCCGTCTATACGCAGCCTGACTCATCGATGGCACGCACGAAGCCGCCGGCTGAGCGCGTCCGGCGCCTGCGTGAAGACATTGCGCGGGCCGATCACGATTACTACCTGCTCGATCAGCCGACGTTGCCCGACGCAGAGTACGACCTTCTGATGCGACAGCTGCTGGAGCTCGAAGCTGCGCACCCGGAACTCGTCAGCGCTGATTCCCCCACCCAGCGCGTCGGCGGCGCGCCGAGCCGCGAGTTTCGCGAGGTTCGGCACGCGGCGCCGATGCTATCGCTGAACAATGCATTCGATGAAGCCGACGTTACAGCGTTCGACGCGCGCGCGCGCGATGGACTGCGACGCGCCGGCCGCTCCGTGGAAAACGTCGAGTACGCGTGCGAGCTCAAGTTCGACGGGTTGGCGGTGAATCTGAGGTATGAGCGCGGCGAGCTTGTGCTGGGTGCGACGCGCGGCGATGGGGCGGTCGGCGAAGACGTCACCGCGAATATCCGCACGATTCGCGCGATCCCGCTGCACCTCGCCAAAGGCGCTCCCGCAGTGCTCGAGGTACGCGGCGAAGTGATGATGTTCAAGCGCGAGTTCGAGCGGCTGAACGAACGGCAGCGTGCGAAGGAACAGCGCGAGTACGCGAATCCTCGCAACGCTGCCGCGGGCGCGCTGCGGCAGCTCGATCCCCGAGTGACGGCGGAGCGCGCCTTGCGCTTTTTTGCTTATGGGCTGGGGGAGCTGCAGGGCGGTGCCGAGCCGGCCACGCACTCAGCGCTGCTCGACTGGTTTGTAAGTCTTGGCGTACCGGTTGCGCGCGAACGCGCAGTCGTCGACAGCATTGGCGGCTGTTTGCGCTTTTATCAGGCGATCGGCGAGCGGCGCGCCGCGTTGCCGTATGAAATCGATGGCGTTGTTTACCGCGTCAATTCGCGCGCCGATCAGCAATTGCTCGGCTACGTGTCGCGCGCGCCGCGCTTTGCGATTGCTCACAAGTTCCCGGCGCAGGAAGCGATCACGCAGGTGATCGGTGTCGATATCCAGGTCGGTCGCACAGGGGCATTGACGCCGGTGGCGCGGCTTGCTCCGGTCTTCGTAGGCGGTGTAACAGTCACCAACGCGACGCTGCATAACGAGGATGAAATCCGCCGCAAGGACATTCGCATCGGCGACACCGTCATCGTGAGGCGTGCCGGCGACGTGATCCCGGAGGTTGTCGCGATCGTTGCCGGCCGCCGCCCAGCTGACGCGAAGGTATTCAAGATGCCGGTGCGCTGCCCCGTGTGCAAGTCGCACGTGTTTCGCGAGGAGGGTGAAGCGGTCGCGCGCTGCACCGGCGGGCTGGTTTGCGGCGCGCAGCGCAAGCAGGCGCTGCTGCACTTTGCGAGCCGGCGCGCGCTCGACGTCGAAGGGCTGGGTGACAAGATTGTCGATCAGCTCGTCGACGCGGGCCTGGTCCACGCACCGGCTGATCTGTTCAAGCTTGACGTCGACACCATTGCGAGACTTGAGCGGATGGCTGTCAAGTCCGCTGCGAATCTGGTCGCAGCGCTGGGGCGGGCCCGCAACACCACGCTCGAGCGTTTCATTTACGCGCTCGGTATTCGCCACGTGGGCGAATCCACTGCGCGGGATCTGGCGCGCTATTTCGGCAGGCTCGAACCGATCCTCAGCGCGTCGGAGGATGAGCTGTTGCAGGTGCCCGATGTCGGGCCGGTCGTGGCCGCATCGATCGCTCGTTTTTTCGCCGAAGCACACAATCGCGAAGGAATCGCTCAGCTGCGTGCCGCCGGCGTCGACTGGGTCGATGCCGCTCCGGTGCGCAAGCCCGCGGGGCCGCTCGCCGGCAAGACGTTCGTGATCACCGGCACGTTGCCGACGCTTAAGCGCGACGATGCAAAGGCGATGATCGAAACGGCGGGCGGCAAGGTCGCAGGTTCGGTATCGAAGAAAACCGATTACGTCGTCGCCGGCGACGATGCCGGATCGAAGCTCGCGAAGGCGCGTGAGCTCGAGGTGTCTATCATCGACGAAGCACAATTGCAGAAGATGCTGGAGAACTGATTTGTACGCAATCATCGGCGGCAGTGGCATGGCCAAGCTCACAGCGCTGCAGAATCCGCGGCGGCAGGTGATGCGTACGCCGTATGGCGAGCCATCGGGTGCAATGACGTTCGGAGAATTCGCCGGAGCGGAAGTCGTGTTCCTCGCCCGCCACGGATACGGCCATACGTTGTCGCCGCACGAAATCAACTATCGCGCCAACATCTGGGCGCTGAAGGAATTGAAGGTCGAGGGCGTGATCTCAGTCGCCACGGTCGGCGGAATCCGCTCGGACCTGGAACCCGGCACCCTGGTGGTGCCCGATCAGATCATCGATTACACGCACAGTCGCAAGAGCACGTTCTTCGAAGGCTCGGAGATGCCGGTGATCCATGTCGACTTCACGCAGCCGTATGCGCGTGCATTGCGCGAGCGGTTGATCGCGGCAGCTGCCGCGTGCAACGAGAAAGTGTTCGACGGCGCCGTGTACGCGTGCACGCAGGGGCCACGGCTCGAAACCGCCGCCGAGATCGAGCGTATCGCGCGCGAAGGCGGAGACGTCGTCGGTATGACCGGAATGCCGGAAGCCGTACTGGCGCGCGAAGTCGGGCTCGACTATGCGGCGGTCGCGGTGGTCATCAATCACGCGGCGGGCCGGGGCGACAGCCTGCAGGCAATCAAGCTGGAAGAGCTCGGTGAAGTGATGCATCACAGTGTCGTGCGAGCGGTGCGCATCCTGAATTCGTTCTTCGAGAACGCGCCATGATCCACGAGATTCTGCGCATGGGCGATCCGCGCCTGCTGCAAATCTCGCAGCCGGTGCCCGATCTTGCTGCGCCGGAGCTGAAGACTCTGGTCGACGACATGTTTGAAACGATGCATGCGGCCAGCGGTGCCGGGCTCGCAGCGCCGCAAATCGGGGTGCCACTGCGGCTCGTCATCTTCGGCTACAGCGATCCCGAGGCGCGCAACGCCCGCTATCCCGACGCGGATCCGGTGCCGCAAACGATCCTGATCAATCCCGCGATCGAGCCGGTTAGTGACGAAATGGAAGAGGGCTGGGAAGGGTGTTTGTCCGTACCCGGTTTGCGCGGCGTCGTGCCACGCTACTCAAGAATCCGATATCGCGGAGTCGACCTGCAAGGGCGCCCGATCGATCGCATCGTCGACGGCTTTCATGCGCGAGTCGTGCAACACGAATGCGATCACCTTGACGGCATCCTGTACCCGATGCGGGTGCGCGACTTTTCGCGCTTCGGTTACACCGATATCTTGTTTCCCGAACTGGCCGACTCCGACGACTGAGGCGGCGGCGCAAGCGCGTCGAGAAGATCGCTTTCGATCGCGAGCTGCCCCTTGGCCGAATCGAGCTGCGCACCCGACACCAGGAATACGTCTTCGGCACGCTCGCCGAGCGTCAGCACCTTGGCGGTGTGCACCTCGAGTTCGTGCTTGGCGAGCACGCGGGCGATCGAATACAGAAGTCCCAGACGGTCGGTCGCTACGACGGACAATAAATGCGATCCGCGCTCGTCCGGTTGCAACTGCACGCTGGGCGAGACGGGAAACTGTCGCGATTGGCGCGATTGCCGGTACTTCGTCAGTGGCTCACCCGAAGGTAGCTCGTGCTCCCTGGCTATCCACTCGGCCAGCTCGTGTTCGATCTGGCTCAACAGTTCCCGGTAGTGGCGTGCTCGGCCGTGATCGGTCACCAGGAATGTGTCGAGCGCGTAGCCGTGTCGAGTCGTGTGCACGCGCGCATCCAGAATGCTCAGGTTGCGGCTGTCAAAATAGCCGCAGACCCGGGCGAACAAGCTTTTCTGGTCCTTGACGTAGATCAGCACTTCGGCGCCTTCACCGATGCGCGCCAGGCGCGCCCGCACGATCGGCCGCTCGCTCTCGACCTTGCTGAACAGCGACCGCGTGTGCCATGCGATGTCCTGCGCGCCATGCCGCAAAAAATAGACGATGTCCAACTGCTGCCACAGCGCATCGCGCGCGCTGTCCGACAACCCATACAGCCGCAAAATACGCAGCGCTTCCTGTTTGCGACCTTCGAGCACCGCGGTCGGAGCGACGGTGCCGCCGCCCAGCAGCCGCCGAGTCGAGCGAAACAAATCTTCGAGCAGCTTGCCCTTCCACGCGTTCCAGACCTTGGGGCTGGTCCCGCGGATGTCTGCGACCGTCAACAAGTAGAGCGCGATCAGCGTGCGTTCGTCCTTCACGCGCGCGGCGAAACGCTCGATGACGGCGGGGTCGGCCAGGTCCTGTTTCTGCGCGACTTGCGACAGTGACAGGTGCTGCGACACCAGAAAGTCAACCAGATCAGTGTCGGCGCGATCGAGCCCGTGGTCGCGGCAGAAACGCCGCGCATCGCGGCTTCCGAGGTCGCTGTGATCGCCGCCGCGGCCCTTTGCGATGTCGTGAAAAATCGCCGCGATATAAAGCAGCCACGGCTTGTCGAAATCCGCCATCAGCTGACTGCAGAGCGGGTATTCGTGCGCATGCGCGGACAATGCGAAGCGGCGCAAATTGCGCAGCACCTGCAGGATGTGCTGATCGACGGTATACACATGAAACAGGTCGTGCTGCATCTGCCCGACGATGCGGCGGAACACCGGCAAGTATCGGCCGAGCACCGACAGGTCGTTCATCCGACGCAGCTCGTGCAACACACCCTTCGGCTGCTGCAACAGCGCGAGAAACGTCGCACGGTTCGCCGGGTCACGCCGATAGCGCGCGTCGACTTTGACGCGCGCATGCCACAGTGCGCGCATCAACTGCGCCGACATGCCCTTCAGCTCACGGTTCTGCGCCATCAGCAGGAATGCGCGCAGGATCCCGCTCGGATCGCGCTCGAGCGCGGACTCCTCGGCAAGATCGAGCAGTTCGTTGCGAACGACGAACGTTGCATCGAGCGGTTGCGCTTCGCTTTGCTCGCGCCCGAAGAGCCGATGCTCGATGTTCTGCAGCAAGATCGTGTTCATCTGCTTCACGACCTTGGCTGCGCGGTAATACTGCTGCATCAAAACTTCACTCGGACGACACTGGGCGGTCGCGTGCACGCGACTCAGCTGCGCGACCGCGTCCTGCACGTCGAATACCAGGCGATCCTCGCGGCGCCCGGTGACCAGATGCAATCGCGCGCGGATCTCTTTGATGAGTCGCTCGCTGCGGCGGATGATGCGGGCTTCTTCCGTCGTGATGAATCCGCGCCGCGCCAGCTCGGCCCAGGTTCCACCGTAGCCGCTGGCACGCGCCACCCAAACAACGACCTGCAGGTCGCGCAATCCTCCGGGCCCCTCTTTGACATTCGGCTCGAGGCTATACGGTGCCTCGTCGTACTTGATGTGCCGGTGCTGTTGCTCGAGCAGCTTGGCGCGAAAGTAAGCCTCGCGGTCGAGCGAATCAACGATCGCGCGCGAGAACGCGGCGAAACGCGAGCGGGCCCCGACCAGCAGCCGCGACTCGAGCATCGCGGTGAGCACCGTGATGTCGCGCCGCGCTTCGTCCAAACATTCATCGAGCGTACGCACGCTGTGTCCAAGCGGCAGACCAAGGTCCCACAGCAAGCTGACGAGGTTTTCGATCGTTCTAGCGTCGTCTTCGGTGGCCGGCTGATTGAGCAGGATCAGCACGTCGACGTCGGAGTGCGGAAACAATTCGCCACGCCCGTAGCCGCCCACCGCGATCAGCGCGGCGCGTGAAGTGATGCCGCTCCCTTCGGCCACTTCGCGCAACAACCCATCGACCGAGCGTGCGAGCCCGTGCAGTAGTCCGTCGACCGATCCACCGGCGTTGAAGCGTTTGATCAGGACGTCGCGCTCCTGCCGCAATCTGTCACGCAGCTTGAAGGCGACGTCATTCATAGAAGTCGCTCAACTTGGTCGCAGCACGCAAGCGGTGGGCGCTCGCCCTGGTCGCGGAGCGCAAGCGGCGGGCGGCGCTGCGCTGCCTGGGCGTCGGTCGCTTCGCGACGGCTCTGCGGTACTCGCCGCCGCCGGCGCGGACCAGGGCTAAAGCGCTGGTTCGCTCAAAAGCCCCGGCGGCGGCTCCGCTCCTCGACGACGCCCCAAAGGCAGCGCAGCGCCGCCCGCCGCTTGCGCGAGGCACAGGCTCGCTTGATGGGGGAAAGGAAATAAACATCACATTTCGTGATGACGTCTCACAGCAGCGGCTGGCGCAGCGGCGCCGCCAATTGAGGCGTCGCCCGAGGAACGGAGCCGGGCCGGGGCAGTTGAGCGAAAAAACGCTTTAGCCTTTTTTCGCGCCGGCCTGGCGAGTACCGCAGTGGTTGCCACTTTAGTGGCCGACGCCTTTGGCGGCGCCGCTGCGCCAGTTGCTGCGCGAGGTTGCTGCAACATGCCCTTCACGCTGCCACCTGCTCTATCACCGCCGCCACCGTTTCGGTCGCCTCCGGCTTGCCGATGGAGCGCGCCGCGTGCGCCATTGCCAGCAGCCGGTCGCGTGTCAGCGAACGCAGCAGCTCCGCAAGTCGCAGCGCGCTCAACTCCGATTGCGGCAAGTGAATCGCAGCGCTATTGGCTGCCATGAACTCTGCGTTGGCACGCTGATGAGCGGTGGTAGACACCACCAGCGGAACCAGCACGCTTGCGACCCCCGCTGCAGCCAGCTCGGAAACGGTGATCGCGCCGGCGCGGCAGACGACGACGTCGGCCGCCGCGTAGCGCGCCGGCATGTCGTCGATGAACGCGACGATTTCGGCTTCGACGCCGGCCTCCCGATAGAGCGCTCGCACGGAATCGACGTGCTTCGCGCCGCACTGATGGACCACGTAC
>JACCSD010000056.1 GCA_013813185.1 Burkholderiaceae bacterium | reverse complement strand
CTTGCGGGGAACGATTCCGTCCCTGCGATCGTGCGATCAGCTATGGCCTTTGCTACCGCCTGCTCAATTTCACGCTGCGAGCTAACGCCGACCATCTTTAGGTACTTGCGAATGCTCAGATTGAATGTTTCTTCGTTCATTGATGTCTCCAGTGGTTCTACGTTGCCCGTCCGCGCACGGCCCATGCTCGCGCGACAAGTGGAATCGAGCCGTCGCTCTTGATTGGAAGCGTCGCGCGAATCCGCTCCCGAAGGGCCACGCGACGTTCTTCGCTGAGCGACATTGCGTAGCCCGGCGCAGGACCCTGACCACCGAGAAACGGATTCCAGTAATCATCGAAGTCCCGAAACGTAGTGTGGACATCGATCGCCCGCACCTCGGTATCGCGCAGCCCCGCTTCGTTGAGCAACGCAACCAGAGCGGTCGGTTCGCACATTGGAAAGCGGCGCCCTTCATCGAGCTCGAAAGCCTTGGCATCCCCTTCCACCGCCGCGTCCCAGAAGTAGCGCATCAACTCCATCTTTCCGGCGTAATCCCAGACGTAGGCTGCCACCACTCCGCCCGCTCGCACCGCGCGCGCCATTTCCTGCACGGCGAGCAGTGGCTCAGGCACGAAGTTAAGGACCAGTCCCGAAACTGCAACGTCGAAGCGCGCCGATTGAACGGGAAGCGACCGAGCGTCACCAGCTTCAAACGAGACTCTGGGGTCGCTGACGTGGGCCTTTGCATGGTCGACAAAGCCCGTCGAGGGGTCGACTCCTGTGACGCTTCGCGGCTGCACTTGCTGCAAGATAGTTTCGGTAAGAGCACCGGTTCCGCATCCGACGTCCAACCAATCAAGTTGCGGTGGCGACTCAAGCCACTGCAGAAAATCCTTGGCGACCAGCCGGCTCCAACGACCCACGTAGGGCTCGTAAAGCTTACCGGCCGCCCACTTGTCCTGGCGCTCCTCTGCCATCACCGCATTTTGATCGTCATGCTCGGCGATCATTCGATTGCATTTCGCTATTCCTCGATAAACCGTGTCCTGAGCTCGGGCGTTGGCACCATGCATGAGTCGAGGCGCCCGAACCAACGATATCTGTTTCGAGCGACCACGTCGTACACCCGGTCTCGGATCCACCGCGGAATGATCTTGATCAAGCCAAGGGGCATCCACGCCCGGCGAAAGTAGCGCGACAACTGGATTGCCGCATCAGATTTCACGTACGCCTTCCCGTCGGCGATAAGGACGAACGTCCTGGCGTCCTCGGGATCAAGTCCAAGTTCGCGCATGAGCCGCATCCCTGCCGGCGATTGCAGAGGCGTGAATCGAAGCGTGTGGTCGGCTTCGTGATCGAGGATGAACCTTACGGAGCGCGCGCAAAGTTTGCATACCCCGTCAAAGATCACGACGTTGTCCATTCATGCATCAGCGAAGGAGAACCGAAGCACCAGAAAGGATGGAAAGACCCAGAGAAATCAGAACGACAGGCAAGATGACGTTACCGTAGCGCCGTATCGCACCACCCAGAACCTTGTGGTTCACCAGCAAGTAGCCGAGAGCGCACCAAACGCCGGTCATGACAGCGAACGTGAGCGCGTAGGTGAGGATCGCTTCAAAGTCCGTGGCGAATAGCGGGACATAAACACCGACGTTATCTGCGCCGTTGGCGACGGTAACGCTGGCAACGGCAAGGACTTGGGAGCGCAGCCCACGTTCAGCGTGGTTCTTATCGTCTTGGACACGATGCCCTTTGCTACCGCTTTCCCCGCTGACCGCATCCGTGCGCAGGGCCAGAAGTTGCCTGAGTCCCATGAGCAAGGGCACGACCCCCAAGAGCGCAACCCAGCCGTCAGGAAAGGCTAGCGCTAGCAGTGCGGACGAAGCGCTTACGAGCACCAACGCACCGATGCCTAGGTACTGCCCGATGACGATTGAGCGGTGACGCAGCTGCGGATCGGCAAAGAACGCCGCGAGGAGGAACAGGTCATCGATATTCGTGGAGGCGAACACCCCAATTCCGATGCCCAGATCGGACACAAGCGGATCCATGCAGCCCGTGACGCCTGACACTAGCCGGGCGCGATGCCCTTCACAGCCCAGGCGAGCGCCGCATACGAGCGCGGGCCATCGGGTTCTCCGTCGACGTACGGGAGTCTCACGGCGTCGCGAAGCCTGCCTCGGTCTTCATCACTGAGAGTGGAGATGTATTCCGCCTGCGGCCCCTCACTCCCGATGTATGGCGCCCAGTAGTCGTCGAACGATGCGAACTCCATGCGGATGAGCAAAGCCGTCTCGACCACGTCGGTGAGGCCCACCGCGCGCCACGCATTCGCTAACTCCCCCGGCCGCGTCATCGGGCGCGTGTAATTGCGCGCCCGGCGCTCGGCCGCTTTGGGGTCCAGCGCGGCGGCAGTATCGAAGAACATCCGACTCGCGACAAATCCCCCGCGCGCGTCCCACACCGCCGCACCAACGACGGCGCCGGGGCGGGCGACCCGCCGCATCTCGGCAATGGCTTCATCCGCCCTGGGAACGAAATGCAGCATCAGCAGTGACAGAACACGGTCGTAGCTGCGATCCGGAAACGCCAGCGCGCAGGCGTCACCTACCTCGAAGGAAATTCGAGGATCATCAATGTGGCGCTTGGCGTATTCGATGTATTCGCGTGAGAAATCCACGCCGCGCACCTGCTTGACCTGGCATCGCTTGGTCAGGGCAACCGACAGGCAGCCGGTACCGCAGCCGACATCGAGAACACTCTCGCCATCTGTAGTGCCGGCGAAGTCCAGAAAGGGATCGGCAAGGCGCCGGCTCCAGCGGCCCATCAGCAACTCGTATCCGTCGCCGTCGGCTGCAGTGAAGGTCGAGGAAGGGGTCATGGTGATCTCTCATCAGCTACGTTGTCGGATCGCATATTCGCTCGTTGTGCGTTCAGTCGAGACTTGGCGGCGGACAGCAGCGCCTTCGAATACACCTTGTGAAAAACTAACAACGCACGAAACCCGGGTCCAAGTGTGAGCTTGCCGGTTTTGGCGTTGTCAACCGGAATGACCGCTGATCCGAAGAACAAACGCGTTCCAGTATCGCTGTTGGTTCTCATCGGAACGACCATCAGCCAGGATCTTGTGCGGCTTGAAAGTCGCGCATCAGTAGCTGATTTTCACATCGCTTCTCAACGTGCCATGCGGCGAACGCGTCGGTGGATCCTGAGGCCAATCGTTCGGCCTGAGCATCCGACGATGGTCTTGATAGAAGCGCCTTCGTACCGAAGACTTTCATTCTTCGCTTCGAGTCTGATCGTTTACCCGCTCACTTCAGCTACAGGCCAATGGCGCTGGAGAACTGTTTTCCGAGTTCCGTGCGGTGGATGATTCCCCTCTGGAACTCGATCTTTTCCGTCGCGGAATTCAAGTCCTGACTGAAGCGGAGGAACTCAGGTCTTTCTTCAACCCACGAGTAGCGGGTGGCATCGGCGAGATGCTTGTCATAGGCTACCTCAACAAGGCCTAACCGGATCCAGTTATCAATCATCGCAGGCAAGCGCGGATCTTCTGTCGGCTTGTTGGCCTGCGTGTCGCGCAAGTCGAGCAAGTGCCGAAGGAGTACGTTGAAACCCTTGTCGTCTTTGAGTTTTCTATGAATCTGAACAATTGGGATTGGTGTGGGCGACTGCAACGCCTCGCGCACTAGCCGCGCGTCGTCGCTGTCAAGCTGTTTGATGATCTCCACAAACGCTGGATGCGCGTTGGACGAAACGCGACCGTCCATCGCGGTCGCAGGCAGATTCAAGTACATGTCTTTCAGATTAGGCTCTTCATGCGTGAAGGCCAAACCTTGGAGCGTAGGTCCAGCAATCGATGCCTTCGGTTCAACGATGTGCTCGGGGGAATAGCGGCAGCCTTCTCGGAAAGATCCGCTTGAAATCTGCCCGCGAAGTAGTTGCGCGCCTTGTCGAAAGCGAAGTTGATTGCTGCAAGCGGGAGAAGCGCGTTGTTTATGGTCTTGGTAAGGGTGACCGCTGTCTGCCCTAAATTACCCGCCGCCTCCTTAACGTTTGGATGCTCACCAGCCGCCTTAATAATTTCGGTGACGATCGAAACACCCGCCTTGGCAGTTCTTAGCGACTCATCTCCGGACATGGCCCCTCCTCGGGTTGGCTTCGATTACCGCACCGGCACTTCCGACGGCTCAATAGCTGCTTCCTGCTCGACAGGGATTGACCGCACCGACAGCACACCCTTGATTGCTCCGATCGCATCGACCACGCTTTGCGCGACCGGGCTGTCGACGTCGACCATCGTGTACGCCATTTCGCCGCGCGATTTGTTCAGCATGTTGTGAATGTTCAACCCGGCTTTAGCCATCGCGGTTGAAATCTGACCGAGCATGTTGGGCACGTTGGCATTCGCGATTCCGATGCGATACGCCGATTCGCGGGCCATCTCGACGTGCGGGAAGTTGACCGAGTTGTTGATGCCGCCGTTCTCCAGAAACTCACGCAGCTGCTCGACGACCATCACCGCGCAATTTTCCTCGGCCTCGGCAGTCGACGCGCCCAGATGCGGCAGCGCGATCACGCCGCGCACGCCGGACAGCGTCGGCGACGGGAAGTCGGTCAGATAGGCCTTCAGTCGGTCGGCGCGCAGCGCTTCGACGACGGCGGCTTCGTCGACGATCGCATCGCGCGCAAAGTTGAGCAGCACTGCACCGGGCTTCATCATCGCCAGCCGCTTGGCATCGATCAGTCCGCGTGTGGCCGCCAGCAGGGGTATGTGGAGCGTGACGAAATCCGCCTGCTTCAGCACTTCGTCGATCGACTGCGCCTTGCGCACGGCTGATTGCAGCCGCCACGCGGCATCGACCGTAATTTCCGGGTCGTATCCGACGACTTTCATGCCGAGCTTGAGCGCGGTGTCCGCGACCAGCGCGCCGATCGAACCCAGACCGATGATCCCCAGCGTGCGGTGCGGCAGCTCGATGCCGGCGAACTGCTTCTTGCCTTCCTCGACGCGCGCTTCGAAGTCGCTCGCATCGCGCGGCAGCTCGCCGACAAACTGCAGCGCCGGCACCAGATTGCGCGCTCCGATCAGCAGCGCGGCGAGCACGAGTTCTCTGACTGCATTCGCGTTGGCGCCGGGTGCGTTGAACACCGGCACGCCGCGGTCGGACATCGCGGCCACCGGAATGTTGTTGGTGCCGG
>JACCSD010000050.1 GCA_013813185.1 Burkholderiaceae bacterium | reverse complement strand
GCGGTCGCCATCGCGCGCAGCGCCAAGACCGACTACTACTATGCGGTTCAACTGTTCGGCCGGCCTACTTCGCAATCGATCGAGTTCAAAGTGGCCAACCGGGCCGGGGTGGCCGTTTCATATGGGCTTGACGGGCAGAGATACCAGCTGCCGGCGCGCACGACGATCACACATCAAGTATGCAAACCCGCGGCCGTTGAATTTCGCGGGAAAACCCTGCGACCGGTAAACGGTCAGCAGCTCGTTATCGTGAACGATCAGAATGGGCTGCAGCTCCAAGCGCAGTAGCAGGCTCGATGTAAGGACCGATGCTCTGGCCCGACTAATACGCGTTCCTAAAATGTCCCAAAGGAAGATGAATGATGACTCGACGGACCCTACTCACTACCTTGGCGGCGCTCGGACTCGGCGGATGCGCTGAACGATCGGTGGGTGCCGACGCGAAGACGGCAAAAGGCGGTGCCGGCGGCGTTGCCAAACTGAGTTTTTCCGACGCCGAATGGAAGGCACGGCTGACCTCTGAGCAGTATCAAGTATTGCGCAGGGAGGGCACCGAATCGCCCGGCAGCAGCGCGTTGAACCGCGAGAAGCGCACGGGAACGTATCACTGCGCCGGCTGCGAATTTCCCCTGTTTTCCAGCGCAACGAAGTACGAGAGCGGAACGGGCTGGCCGAGTTTTTATCAGCCGCTGCCCGATGCCATCGGACTCAAGACCGATTACAAACTGATTTATCCACGCACCGAGTATCACTGCGCGCGCTGCGAAGGCCATCAGGGCCACGTGTTCAACGACGGTCCTGCGCCGACGGGCAAGCGCTACTGCAATAACGGCGTGGCGCTCAAATTTGTGCCGGTGGCAGCATGAGCGGCCGGACCGTAGTGGCGCTGCTCATCGCCGCCGGCGTCGCTGCCGGGGCGGCGTTTGCGCAGGTCAGCCAGGACAAGCCGGCAGCGCCGGCCAGCCGCCCCGTATCGACCGCGACGGCAACGTTTGCCGGCGGCTGCTTCTGGTGCACCGAGGCCGACTTTGACAAAATCAACGGCGTGATCTCGACGACCTCGGGCTATATCGGGGGCAAGACGGCCAATCCGACGTACGACAGCGTGTCTGCGGGCAATAGCGGTCACGCCGAAGCCGTGCAGGTGATCTATGACCCGAGCAGGGTGACGTACTCGAAACTGCTCGAGTATTACTGGCGCACCATTGATCCGACGACGAAGGATCGCCAATTCTGCGATTCCGGCAACCCCTACCGCACGGCGATCTTCACGCACGACGACGAGCAGCGGACATTGGCAGATGCCTCTAAGAAAGCGCTCAGTGGCAACAAGCCGTTCCGCGAACCGATCGTGACCGAGATCGTCAACGCGACGCGGTTTTATCCGGCCGAGGACTATCACCAGGATTACTACAAGAAAAATCCGGTGCGCTACAAGTTCTATCGTCTCAACTGCGGGCGCGATGCGCGCCTGAAACAGCTGTGGGGTGAGCAAGCGGCGCAATAAGCGCTGCGCCGGTGCGATCAGCGGGTGCGCTTACGCGCGCGACGTGCGCTGTAGAGATTCATCAGCGGCGTCACCGAAATTCCGTGACCCACGATCGACGCCACCACCCCCAGGAGGACGATCGACACCATGTGCTGTGCGAGCGGCATTGGCAGACCTTGACCGATCGCGTACATCAGGTAGTAAATCGAGCCGATTCCGCGAATGCCGAACCAGCCGATCAGCAAACGCTGGTCGCGTGGCATATTCAGGCCGGCGAGGCCGAGCGCTGCGGAAATCGGGCGCACGGCAAAAAATAACAGCAGGAGATAAGCGATCGAGTTATCCGGCAGCGCGATCGAGGTCAGCATCGCCCCGACGATCACGACAATTGCCACTTCGACGATGCGCTCCAACTGTTCGTTGAAGCCGCGCACTGCCTGCGTCATGTGGGCACCGGCAAGCTGCGGGTCGGTGGCGACTTTCACTTTGCGGCTGTCGCTCAAGCCTTCCGCCGTCTCCTCATCCATGGCCTCGACGGCTTTAACGCCCGGTGCGTTAAGTTGTGAGCGGTGCAAAGCCAGTCCGGCGGCGAACACCGCCAAAAAGCCGTACGTGGACGCAAGCTGCGCACTTCCATACGCAACGCCGATTAGCCCCAGCATCAGAAATTCGTCCAGCCCCACGGCCTCGCGGTGCTGCGTACGCAGATAGAGCACAAGCTTGCCGATCGCATATCCGCACAGGGCGCCGATGACCAATCCGCCGGCCACCGCCCACACAAGGTCGAGAGTCAACCATCGCCAGTAGCTCCAGCTCGTGCCTTGCAACCCGAGAAGTCCAAGGCCGAGCATTACGAAGGGAAAGGCGGCGCCATCGTTCAGCCCCCCCTCACCGGTCAGGCTGAAGCGCACCGAGTCACGATCGTTCGGCTCGGCCAGTTGCACGTCGGATGCCAATACCGGGTCGGTCGGTGCCAATATGGCTGCCAGCAAGATCGCCGCGCCGAGCGGGAGATCGAACAGCACGACTCCGATCGCCGCCATCAGGGAGATCGTTACCAGCATTGATAGCGTGGCGAGCCGCAACGCGCTTCGCCAACGGCGGTCCGACAGCGGCAGCGCCAACTTCAAACCGGCCGCAAACAACGAAATCAGCACCGCCGCTTCGGTGATCATTTCGAGAATGTGATGATCGGCGAGTGGCGCGGGGCTCAGCAGCGCGAGCCCGGCCGGTCCGAGGGCAAATCCGGCCAGCAGGTAGAGCATCGACGTGCTTAGCGGCAGACGCTTGAGCAGCGTCCCCGATAGCGCCATCACGGTGAAGATGGCGCCGGCGATCAGCGCCCAGATCGCAAATGTCACAGCGCAGTCAGCAGGAGCTACGCACAACTGCGCACATCACGCAAAAGCTCAGCGAGGATGCGTGCCCGCTTTGCGCTTAGCCGCACGTTTCGGTTTGCGTGACGGCGCGGTGCGTGCCGCCCGCACCGGCTCGTCGCCTTCCGCCGACGCCACCGCCATCGCGACCGCGGGAGTTTCCATCATCTGCTGCACGGCCGTCTGCCATTGGCGCATCGCCGAGTCATACATCGCCATCGGATTCGCCATGGCGGCGCCGCCCGCCGGCAAACCCGGCAGCACTGACGCCGTCCCCATCGATCCTTGCGCAGCACCGAGCGCATCACGCATGCGTTCCATCATCGAATAACTCGCGCGCACGATGTCGTTGTTCATGTCGGCGATTGCCTGCACCATCTCGCGCTGGTAACGCGCGCTCTGTTCTGCCGCGGGGGCTGCGGCTTGCGAAGCCGAGCGACCCACGCTGCCGCCGTCGCGCATCGTCGCCATCGATTGCGCAAGCGTCAACTGGTTGCCTGCGCCGGCTCTCATCGCTTCCAGCGTCAGCCTTTGCAGCCGCTGCATTCCGTTCAGCGCAGCGTGCGCGATTTCTGCAGTCGCCGTCGTTTGGGCTTCGTAAAAATTCGCGATTGGATTGGATATCGCTGTCTTCTGTGCCATCGGTGCGCTCCTCGTGTTGTTACGCGGCGCCTGTGGTGACGCCATCGGCAAGACCAAGCCGGATTTTCGGTCCAGCTTACGCGGCTTTGCGCGGCGTTTTTACGGTGGCCTTGCGAGCGGCCTTCTTCGCGGTCTTTTTTTCAGCCGGGCGTTTGGCCGTCGTTTTGCGCGCTGCAGACCCGCGCGAGCCGGAGGCATCGGCGGCAGCGCCGTTGCCGCTCTTGCGTTTCAGGCTGGCGCGCAACGCGTCCATGATGTCGATCACTTTAGCGCTGCTCGGGGATCCCGCAGAATCGTCGGTGACGATGATTTCCTCGCCCGCCACTTTTTTCTGAATCTGCTCTTCGATTCGGTCCTTTACGTCGTCCTTGTACTGAGCTGGATCGAAGCGCTTCGACGTGATGCTGTCGATCAACTGGTTGGCGAGCGCAAGTTCCTGCGAACTGACTTTGGCGTCGGGAATCTCGACCTCATCGATCGAGCGCACTTCATCGGCGTACAGCAACTCTTGAAGAATCAGCCCCTGCTCGACGACACGGATGTTGACCAGGTACTGCTTGCCGCGCGCGGCCCAACGGCCGATTGCGGAGCGCCCAGATTCCCGCATAGCTTCGGCCAGTAATCGATACGGCTTGGCGCCGCCTTTGTCGGGGCCGAGGTAGTACGCCTTCTCGTAGAACACCGGATCGATCGAAGCGGCCGGGACGAATTCGGTAATTTCGACGGCGCCGGAAGATGCCTGCTCGAGTGCTTTCAGTTCCTCCTTGGTGAAGGTAACGAAGCGGTCCTTTTCGAATTCGTACCCCTTGATCATCTCGTTGCGGGGGACGACATCTCCCGACTCCGCAGATATGTACTGCTGCTTTACCCGTCCGCCGCTCGCGTCGAGCATCGTGAAAGAGACGCCCGCACGCGCATTCGTTGCCGAATACATCTTTACGGGAATAGTGACGAGCCCAAAGGTAATCGTCACCGATTGCAGAGAACGGGCAGCCATTGGATACCTCTCAGAAGCGAAGAGCGTGGGCGTATGACCGCCGCACTTGATCGGGAACCCAGGACGACCCGATTCGAACCCGCGACGTCAACCGCTTCCTATGCCCCCACCACACCCGCCGCTGCTGCGGCGTCAGAGCGCGCAGATAGGGGCGATGCCGCATCAAGTTCATACCCGCCACCTCGGTGAGAAAACGCATCGCGTGTAATAGGCAAACGTCGCACCTGATTCGTGGCGGCCAAGGCGAGCTGACTTAATATAGCGAATTCATTATCATGCGATATCTATTTAAAGCGATTTCTAGGTGCACCAACCAGCTTTTGATAGAAATCGAAGACGTGCCGATTGGCTCCGTCGACGACCCAGCGCGTTGTCTGAGCCGGTCCGAACTTAACCCGATCGAATCTCCCCAGCGCAGTGATGTCGTCCGGTAGCACGCGGTTGCGTGGCGCGATGTTGTTCCATCCCAGCATCAAATCGCCTCCCGCGCGCAGGTGGGTCAGGCACGCGGCGAACGCAACATCGGCATCCTCCGGCGCATTCAATCCCCAGCCGAGGACGCCATTGCAGATGATGAGGTCGAAGTAGGCCGACGGGACATGGCGTCCCAGGTTTTGCAGTTGATCGACAATGTGATGCCTGCTGCCGTATCGGCTGCGCCGTGCCACCGGATCGATAGTCCAATATTCCCGGGCGCCGAACAGCTCACCGTAACGTTGCGTGTAGGCGGCACACCCGACGAACAGAATTCGCGCGATGTCGGTACGGCGCGCGTACTCGGGCAAGATCATCTGCTCGAGTACGCGGCGGTCTTCGGTGTGCAGTTGCACGGACAAGCCCAGCCCGCGCCGCACTGTCAGCATGGCAGTACGCAACAAGCCCTGAACGGCCGAGACGACCACTGCGCGGCTTCTGGCCTAGGGAACCGCGCGATCGATGACGAGCGCCATCCCCTGCGTTCCGACCTTCACTTTCTCGGTGACTCCCTCGAGGTCACCGCTCGCGGGAATCGCGTTGCCCGAGCGCGAGATACGCGCATTGACGATCACTTCGCCCAGCGCCGAGATCTTCGCGGTCGGCGCCATCGCGCGCGAATCATCCAGGGTAAATTGCAACGGCAGATCACTGACGCGCGCGCGCACAACGGCCACCGGCATGCGAGAGCCGTCTGCCGGACGCGCAAAGACGAACACGGAATCATCGGGGCGCACCTTGGACCCGAGCGACGGGCTCAGCGTGACCGTCCCGCTGACGCTGCGGCCGGCAGGGGCGCCGCCCGCAACGCCGCCCTTTTGCGCTTGTGCAACGGGAGGCATTCCGGCCAGGGATCGGGCTTCGTCGATGCTGCCCTGGACGCGCTGCCGGAGCGGTGAGTCTGCGGGAGCACTGTCCTGCAAACGCTGCCAGTAATCGGCCGCCGCTCGGTAGTCCTTGCGATCGAACGCTTCCGAGCCCGACATCGCGAGTGCTTTCCATTGGGTCGGATCGATCTGCAGTGCGAGCCGCACCAGCTCCATCGGCTTGCCGGCAAAGCTTCGTCCCTGCCCCATCGCCAGTGCATCGGCGTAGTCGGCCAGCATGTTGGCGTCATTGGGCAGCAACGAGCTGAGCTTCGCGTACGCGTTGGCTGCCTCCTGGAAATTGCCTATCGTGTAATGGGTGCGCGCCAGAATGGCCCAACCCTCCACGTTGTTCGGCTCTTTTTCGAGCCGCTGCTTGACCTGCGCGATCATCGCGTCGATTTGTTCGCGGCTGGGCTGATCGGACTCCTTCGCGGCGATCACGGAAGGCGACAGCGCGTCCGGAGTGCCGATCTGCCAGTAAAGCGCGCCCGCTGCAACCGGAATGATGACCGCTACCGCAACTGCCGACCAGCGATGCGGGCGGCGCTCGATGCTTACCGATTCGGGCGTCGCCCGCACCTCGGCCAGCAGCCGCTTCTCGAGCTCACTTTTCGACTCTGCGTGTTGTTCTGCAGATATCGTTCCCCGCGCCAGGTCGGCGTCGAGATCGGCGAACTGATCCTTGAAAATGGTGATGTTGGCCGCGGAATGTTCGACTGACCGTCCCGCGGCGGACCGCAGCAACGGCCACAGCAGCCAGGCGAGCGCCACCGTCACCATCGCGATGGCGATGATTACGAATGCAGTCACTGTGGTGTGCTGGCCGGCCCGCCCAGCAGGCGTTCAGCCTCGGCGTGCTCGGCGTCTGTCAGCGGCCGTTCGCTGACGCGCCGGCGGCGATTGCGCAGCGCGCGCATGAAAGCAAGCAGCGCGGCAATCGCGAGCAGCGCCGGCCCGAACCACAGCAGCAGGGTGTGTGATTTCACCGGCGGTCGATACAGGACGAAATCACCGTAGCGCGCAACCATGAAGTCGCGGATGTCGGTGTCGCTTCGTCCGGCCCGTATCTGCTCGTTGATCTCGCGGCGCAAGTCGACGGCGAGTTCGGCGTTCGATTCGGCGATCGACTGGTTCTGGCACACCAGGCAACGCAATTGTTCGGCGAGAGCCGCTGCGCGGCGTGCGCCAGCCGCATCGAGTTGCAGCGCAGGCGTGGCAGCGCTGACACCGCTCGTCAGCAGCGCCAGCAGCACGCACGCGATTGCGGTCCGCAGCGTCACGATTTCTGCAGCTGCCGCACCAGCGGCAATATCTTGTTGCGCCATGCAGCTTCGGTGATCGGCCCGATCTGCTTGAAGCGAATCACGCCCGTCTTGTCGATCACAAACGTTTCGGGCACGCCATAGACTCCGTAATCGATGCCGACGCGCCCGTCGGTATCGACGACAGACAGCTGGTACGGGTCGCCCAACTGCCCGAGCCACCCCAACGCCGCGTCGCGCTTGTCCTTGTAGTTCAACCCCACGATCGGAATGACGTTTTTCTTCGCAAGGTCGACCAGCAGGGGATGTTCGATACGGCACGCGACGCACCACGATGCCCACACATTGAACAGCCATACTTCACCCTGCATCTGCTGGGGGGAAAACGATTGCTCGGGCCGCGCGAGCTGCGTCAGTTGAAATGCCGGCGCCGGCTTGCCAATGAAGGGCGACGGTACTTCGCGCGGATTCAATCCAAGCCCAACGAACAGAAATCCCGCAAGAACAACAAAAATCCCGAGCGGTAGCGCAAACCGCAGCGCCGATTTCGGCTCGGGCGGTGCCGCCGGCGAAGCGTCCGCCGATACGTCCCCTGCGGCGCCGCGGACTTCGTTCACGCGGACACCCGCCCCGATGCCGTTTGATCGCGCCGCGCCAAAAGTCGATAACGCCGATCAGACAACGCCAATGCGCCGCCCAACGCCATCAGCACGCACCCGCCCCAGATCCAGGTCACGAACGGCTTGAGGTACACACGCACGCTCCACGCGCCGGACTCGAGCGCGCCCGGATCGATGGGCTCGCCGAGCGACACGTAGATATCACCCTTGACGCCGGAGTCGATCGCCGCCTCGGTCATCGGCATCTTCTGCACGTTGTAGACGCGTTTCTCGGGGTGCATGGTTGCCATCGGATTGCCGTCGCGGGTGACTTGGACCGCGCCGCGCACGCCCGTGTAGTTCGGGCCCGCGATCTTCTGAGTTCCGTCGAACCGGATGTCGTAGCGACCGACCTGCACCGTGTCGCCGACGTTCATCCGCATGTCGCGCTCGACCTGGTAACCGTTGACGACGGTCACGCCGACGACAAACACGGCGATGCCAAGGTGTGCCAACTGCATACCCCAGTAAGAGCGGCCCTGCGCACGCAAGCGCTCGGTCAATCCTCCGCGCAGGTGGCGAACCCGCTCCCTGACGTTGATCACGATCGACGCCATCACCCAAAACGCGAGGAACAATCCGACGCTGATCAGCGCCGTCCAGCGGCCGGCGACCACCGGAACGCTCAACGCCGTCACCAGCGCGACGACGAATGCCCATTTCAGGCGCATTGCGAGATCGGGCAGCTCAGCCTTCTTCCAGCGCGCCATCGGGCCGATGGCCATCAGGAACACGAGCGGTGCCATCACGGCGCCGAACACCAGATTGAAATACGGCGGCCCGACCGAGGCTTTCGGCAGCGCCAGCGCGTCGAGAAACAGCGGATACAACGTGCCAAGCAAGACCGAACCCGCCGCCACCGCCAGCAGAAGATTGTTGAGCAGCAGAAACGACTCGCGCGACACCGTCTCGAACTTGCCGCCCAGGCCAACCTTCGGTGCGCGCCACGCAAACAACGCGAGCGATGAGCCGATGACAAACACCAGGAACGCAAGGATGAAAACGCCGCGCTTCGGATCGGTCGCGAACGCATGCACCGACGTCAACACCCCTGAGCGGACCAGAAACGTGCCGAGCAACGATAGCGAGAACGCACTGATGGCGAGCAATACCGTCCAGCTTCTGAAGCTGCCGCGCTTTTCGGTGGCCGCCAGCGAGTGGATCAGGGCGGTGCCGACCAGCCACGGCATGAACGACGCGTTTTCCACCGGATCCCAGAACCACCAGCCGCCCCAGCCCAGCTCGTAGTACGCCCACCAGCTGCCGAGCGCGATGCCAAGCGTCAGGAAGCACCACGCCAGGGTCGTCCACGGACGCGACCAGCGGGCCCAGGCCGCGTCGAGCTTGCCGCTCAGCAACGCGGCGATCGCAAACGAGAACGCGACCGAGAACCCGACATAGCCCATGTAAAGCATCGGCGGGTGAAACACCATGCCGGGGTCCTGCAGCAGCGGGTTCAAATCGCGGCCGTCGGCAGCGGCTGGAAACAAGCGATCGAACGGATTCGACGTCAGCAGCATGAACAGGAGAAAGCCGATCGAGATCACGCCCTGCACGCCGATCACGCGCGCGACCATGTCGTCGGGCAGATGGCGCGAAAACACCGACACCGCAAACGTCCACCACGCGAGCATCAGCACCCATAGCAGCAGCGACCCCTCGTGCGATCCCCAGCTCGCGGCGATCCGATAGTGCAGCGGCAACTGCGAATTGGAATTGCTTGCCACGTTGACGACCGAGAAGTCGTTGACCACGAACGAGTACAACAGGCAGCCGAACGCAAGCGTGATGAACAGTGTCTGCCCGCGCGCCGCCGGACGCGCCACCGCCATCCACGTGCGGTCGCCGCGCGCGGCACCTGCGATCGGCAATACCGCCTGCGCGGTTGCGAGCAGCAGCGCCAGAATCAGCGCGAGGTTGCCGATTTCGGGGATCATCGATGGTTACTGCAGCGTTTTGCGCGCTTTCTGCGCTTGCTCAACCGCGTACGCGGCTTCGGGCGGCGTGTAATTCTCGTCGTGCTTCGCCAGCACTTCGTGCGCGCGAAACACACCGTCTTCGCCGAGCTTGCCCTGCGCGACGACACCTTTGCCTTCCTTGAACAGGTCCGGAAGGATGCCGGTGAACACGACCGGAATGATCTTCGCGGTATCGGTGACGTTGAAAGAGACCGTCAATCCGTCGGACTGACGCTTGAGGCTGCCCTCCTCCACCAGGCCACCGACCCGGAATGCTTTCCCCTGCGGCGCCTCTTGGTTGGCGATCTGTGACGGGCTGTAAAAGAACACGAGGTTCTGCTGAAAGGCAGAAAGCACCAGCGCGGCAGCCACGCCGAGAACGGCAAGTCCGCCCACGATCAGCGTGAGCCTCTTATGACGAGGTTTCATTGAGAATTCGCACTTCGTGCGGTGTCCTGTTTCAAGTTTACGGCTCCCACTTCAGCCACCGCGCTCCTGCGGCGCGCTCTCAACAACCAGAGTTCGATCGCAATCACCGCCACTACGGCCGCGTAGGAGCCCCAAACAAAGAAGCCGTAGCCGCCCATTGCCCAGAAATCCGCCGCGCTTCCCCAGTTCACTTGAGCCGTCCTTGCGCCAGAAGTTCCTTAGTCCATTCGGCGCGCTTTTCACGCTCGAGCACGATACTGCGCACACGATGCAATGAGGCGGCGATGCTGTACATCCAAAAAGCCAGTGCCATCAGCAGCATGCCCAGCAGCATCGTGGCCGCCATCGAAGGTGAGCGCGTCAGGCTGACCGAAGAACCCTGGTGCAGTGTGTTCCACCACTGCACCGAAAAATAAATGATCGGAATATTGATCACACCGACCAGCGCGAGTACCGCGCCGGCCTTGTCCGCACGGCGCGGATCGTCGATTGCGGCCTGCAGCGCGAGAAATCCGAGGTACAGGAACAACAGCACCAGTTCGGACGTCAGGCGCGCATCCCATACCCAGTAGGTGCCCCACGTGGGCTTGCCCCACAGTGACCCGGTGATCAGCGCCAGCACGGTCATCAACGCGCCGGTCGGCGCGATCGCACTTGCCATCATCGAGGACATGCGCGTGTTCATGATCAGTCCTACTGCCGCCCAGAGTGCCATGACCAGATAAAGAAACATCGACATCCACGCAGCGGGCACATGAATGAAGATGATGCGGTACGACTCACCCTGCGTTGCATCGGTGGGCGCGACGAAGAATCCGACGTACAGGCCGAACGCCGCCAGCACCGCAGCGAGCGCGAAAAACCACGGCGTCATCGCACCCGCCAGAGGGAAAAACGTCTGTGGCGACGAAAACCAGAACAAACCCGGTTTCGATCTCGAACCCATGCTGACGCTGCTCATGTCATTCAACCGAAATGCGAAGCGCTATCGTCACCGCCCACGGCGTCAATACGGCCGCAGATAAAGCGAATGCGCCCAGCAGGAGTAGATAGGCGGTGACGCTGACGCCGGAAGCGGCTGCGCCAACCGCGCCGGCGCCGAAAATCAAAACCGGAATGTAGAGCGGCAACACCAGCAAAGATGTTAGCACTCCACCTCCGCGCAGGCCGAGTGTGAGCGCTGCTCCAATCGACCCGATCAGCGAGAGCACCGGCGTGCCGAGGAATAGCGAAACGACAAGGACCGCTGTAGCCAAGGTGTCCAGATCGAAGACAACTCCGAATGCAACCGCCATCACTGTCAGCGGCAAACCCGTCGTGATCCAGTGCGCCGCGGCCTTGCCAAGAACGATCAACGATAACGGCTCGGCCGACAGCAGCATCTGCTCCAGCGTGCCGTCGGCGTAGTCGTTCGCGAACAGACGCGGCAGCGACAGGATGGCGGCGAGCAGCGCCGCGACCCAGACCACGCCCGCGGCGATGTCGCGCAACAGCGCCGGCTCCGGGCCAATGCCCAGGGGGACCATCGTCACCACCACAGCGAAAAAGAACAATGTATTGAGCACATCGGATTTTTGCCGCATCGCTAACAACAGATCGCGGCGAATTACCTGCAAAAAGACGCTCAGCATGCGGCTTCAGGAAACCAAAGCCGCACTGCCGGCAAGCTCGATATCCTGCTGACGCGGCACGTCGATGGCAACGTCTTGATGGGTCACCAGCACTACCATGTTTCCGCTGGCTATATGGCTTGCAATGCGCGCCGAAAGCGACGCCACCCCGCGCTGATCGAGCGCAATAAACGGCTCGTCAAGAATCCATAGCGAAGCGGTCGTGGTTGCAAACAGCCGGGCCAGCGCGACGCGCCGGCGCTGCCCTTGCGACAAGCGGCGCGCGAGCGTGTGCTCGTACGGCGCAAGGCCGACGGCGTCGAGTGCGCCTCTCATCACCGCGTGCTCGACGTTGCGCCCGGCTACCGCCTGCGCCACCTTGAGATTTTCGATCACTGTCAGGTCATCCTTGACCCCGTTCAGATGGCCGACGTAAACAAGGTTCTGCCAATACTCCTCGCGCTGCCCGCGGATGTTCTGACCGTGCCAGCGCACTTCACCGGCCGCAGGCTCGAGCAGGCCGCACAGCATTCTCAACAGGCTGGTCTTACCGGTGCCGTTTGGTCCGGCGACGCGCAGCAGCGATCCCGGCCCGACGGCAAACTCGAGCCCGGCGAACAACACGCGTTCGCCGCGCTCGCACGAGAGATTGACAGCATCGAGCATCGGCACGCGTTATAAGCGATGGCGCCACTATGCGATAGTCAGAAAAATGGCTCCTCCGCTAACTTCACCCAGGATGCCGGCACTCGGAACACCGCTATCGGCGGCCGCGCTGAAGGTGATGTTGCTCGGGGCGGGTGAGCTAGGCAAGGAAGTGATCATCGCCCTGCAGCGGCTCGGCGTCGAAGTGATCGCAGTCGACCGCTATCCAAACGCGCCCGGCCACCAGGTCGCGCATCGCGCGCATGTGCTCAACATGGCGGATGGTGCGGCGCTGCGCGCGTTGATCGAGGCCGAGCGCCCGGCCATTGTTGTGCCCGAGATAGAAGCAATCGCCACCGATATGCTGGCAGCCGTCGAGCGCGACGGCCTGGCGCGTGTCGTGCCGACCGCGCGTGCGGCGCAGTTGACGATGAACCGCGAGGGCATTCGCCGCCTGGCCGCCGAAACACTGGGATTGCCCACGTCGTCCTTCCGCTTCGCCGATTCGCCGGACGAGCTGCGGACTGCGGCGCACGCTCTCGGGCTGCCGTGCATCGTCAAGCCGGTGATGTCGTCGTCGGGCAAGGGCCAAAGCCGCGTCGAAGCTGCCGATCGAATCGACGCCGCGTGGCATTACGCCAACGCCGGCGGACGTGTGGCACTTGGTCGCGTTATCGTCGAAGGCCTGATCGAATTCGACTACGAGATCACGCTGCTGACGGTGCGTGCACTGGGTCGCGACGGAACGATCGAAACCCATTTCTGCGAGCCGATCGGGCACGTGCAGATCGCGGGCGACTACGTGGAGAGCTGGCAGCCACAGGCGATGTCGGCACCGGCGCTGGCCAAGGCTCGCGACTATGCGAAAGCAGTGACCGACAACCTCGGCGGCACCGGCATCTTCGGAGTCGAGTTGTTCGTAAAAGCTGATGAGGTTTGGTTTTCAGAGGTCAGCCCGCGGCCGCACGACACCGGCATGGTGACGATGGCAACGCAGTGGCAGAACGAGTTCGAATTGCATGCGCGCGCGATGCTTGGGCTGCCGGTCGATACTTCCTTGCGCAATCACGGCGCCAGTGCCGTTATCTACGGTGGCCACGACGCGCAAGCGATCCGGTTTGACGGCGTGGCCGAAGCGCTTGCCGCTGAAGGCACCGACGTCAGGCTGTTCGGCAAGCCGGAGTCTTTCGTCAAACGCCGCATGGGTGTGGCGTTGGCGCGTGCAGCAACGACGGCTGAAGCCCGCACTCGCGCGCAGGCATGCGCGCGCACGATCGCGCCGCGGCCTGCCTGAATCGGCCGGACCGGCAGATCGAACGCCGCGATTGACCGCATCGGCGCGCGCAATTCCGCGTATGGCCGCTCAGACGGTGCGGTCTACAATCCGCCCTCCGCGCGTCACTGAACTCGTCGCTTTGACACTCAGAAGCGCTCGACTCGAATGCCATGAAAATACTCGTCGTCGACGACCACTCGCTCATCACCGATGCACTCAGCGTGTTGTTTCTGGATCTCGATCCAACCGCTGAAGTCATCACCACCCGCACCGCCGAAGGCGCGCTGAAGATCCAGGAAGAGCAGCCCGAGCTCGATCTGGTCGTGCTCGATCTGGGCATGCCGGGCGTATCGGGTACTGCCTTGCTGGAAGCAATGGTGGCCAAGGCGCCGGAGATGAAGATTCTGGTTCTCTCGGGCAACCAGGACCAACGCAGCGTGATGCGGGTACTCCAACTCGGTGCCGCCGGCTTCGTGCCGAAATCGATGGCATCGGAAACGCTGCTGTCCGCCGTCAAGTTTGTTTTGTCGGGCGGCGTTTACATTCCGGCCGACCTGTTGGAAGAGGTCAACCGCGCCGGCATCTTCGGAAGCTCCGAACGCTCGCGCGATAGCGATGGCGGGCGAGTCGAGTTGACCGAGCGTCAGGAGCAGGTGTTGAAACTGCTCGCGCGTGGCGCACCGATCAAGATCATCTGCCGCGAACTCGGTTTATCGGAAGGCACGGTCAAGACGCACGTGACTGCCATCTATCGCGCCTTCGGCGCGTCGAATCGTACGGAAGCTCTGCTGGCTGCTCGGCGGCACGGGTACGACATCGGTTAGGCGTTCGGTTTGGGCGCACGCGCAAGCGTTGGGCGGAGCTGACCTGCCTGGGCGTCGGGCACGTCGTGCCGACCACTGCGGTACTCACAACGCCGGCGCAAAAAAAGGCTAAAGCGTTTTTTTGCTCAACGGCCCCGGCGTTGCTCCGTTTCCTCGGGCGACGCCCCGAAGGCAGGCCATCTC
>JACCSD010000337.1 GCA_013813185.1 Burkholderiaceae bacterium | reverse complement strand
TCAGCGCGATCGGCGGCGTCCCGCAGGACAAGAAGTACGCAGGTGAAGACACCGAGCTGGTGATAGGCGACGGCAACACCGTGCGCGAGTCATGCACGATCAGTCTCGGCACGGCGGGCGGCGGCGGAGTGACCAGCGTCGGGTCGGACAATTGGATCATGGCCTCGGTGCATATCGCGCACGACTGCATCGTCGGCGATCACACGATCCTCGCCAACAACGCAACGCTTGCCGGGCACGTCACGCTGGGCGACTGGGTCATCCTCGGCGGCATGACTGCCGTGCATCAGTTCTGCGCGGTGGGCGCCCACGCGATGGCCGCCGGTGGCTCAATCGTGTTGCGTGATGTTCCGCCGTACGTGATCTGCAGCGGCAATCCCGCGGAGCCGCGCGGCATCAACTCGGAAGGACTGAAGCGCCGCGGCCTCGATGCCGACACGATCAACCTGCTGCGGCGCGCCTACAAGACGCTGTATCGCGACGGACTCACAGCCGCCGACGCGGTCACCGCGCTCGGCACGCTGGTCGGAGAGAGTCCGCCGTCTGCTGCAGCGATCCAGCTCCTGAAAGACTTCGTGCAGAACTCGCAGCGCGGCATCGTCCGTTGATGGCCGGCGAACGCACGATCGCGTTCGTAGCGGGCGAAGCATCCGGCGATCTGCTCGCAGCGCCTGTAGTTTCCGAAATCCGGCAGCGCGCGCCCGACACGCGCTGCGTCGGCATCGGCGGCGACCGCATGATCGCCGCCGGCTTCGACGTCTGGCACCACGTGCGTGAGCTGTCAGTACGCGGCTACGTCGAGGTGCTGCGCCATCTGCCGCGGCTGCTGCGTTTGCGCCGCACGCTGCGCGAGCGGGTGATCACAACCAAGCCACTAGTCTTCGTCGGCGTTGACGCGCCGGATTTCAATCTGGCGCTCGAGGAACAACTGCGCGGGCAGGGCGTTCGAACGGTTCACTTTGTCAGCCCGTCGATCTGGGCGTGGCGCGGCGAACGCATCAGCCAGATCGCGCGTGCCGTCGATCGCATGCTGCTGGTCTTTCCGTTCGAGCAAAAGATCTACGACGATGCCGGAATTCCCGCGAGCTACGTCGGCCATCCGCTGGCAAACATGATTCCGATGATTCCCGACGCAGCCGCCGCACGCCGACGACTCGGCCTGCAAGTCGAAGGCACGCTGCTCGCCGTCTTGCCCGGCTCGCGCCCCGACGAAGTGCGCCACAACGGCCCGACGTTCGTCGCTGCGATGGCTGCAGTCGCCGCCGAGCAACCTCAGATGCGCTTCGTGATGCCCGTGGCGGACGCTGCATTCCGCAGCACCATCGAGCAACTGATGGCCGCGCAACCGGGACTCGCCGCGAAGGTCGATATCGTCAACGGCCGCTCGCATGATTGCCTCGAGGCATCGGATGTCGTCCTGGTCGCCAGCGGCACCGCCACGCTCGAAGCGGCACTCTTCAAGAGGCCGATGGTGATCGCATACAAAATGTCGCCGCTGACAGCCTGGATCATGTGGCGCAAGGGTAGGATTCCCTACGTTGGACTCCCCAACATCCTGGCTGGAGATTTGGTCGTTCCCGAGTTGCTTCAGCATCATGCGACGCCCGCCACTCTCGCGCGTGCGGTACTCGACTGGCTGCATGACGCCGCGCGCCGCGAGCGCATTGCAGCTCGCTTCACCGAAATGCATCACTCCCTAACGCGTGATACCGCACGGCTCGTGACAGACGCCATCTTCGAGGTGGCGCAATGAGGGTGCGGTCGTTCCGCATCACACTTCGCCGGCGCAAGCACGTCACTGCCGATTTGTTCGAACAAACCGCGTTGGCAACTGGCTTGATCTGCGGCATCGACGAAGCAGGGTGTGGCCCGCTCGCCGGTCCGGTCGTAGCCGCCGCCGTCATCCTCGATCCCAAGCACCGCATCTACGGCCTGCGCGATTCCAAGGTGCTGAAGCCCGAGCGCCGCGAGCAACTCGCAAAGCGCATCCGCGAGCGCGCGATCGCATGGGCGGTCGCCGAAGCCAGCGTCGACGAAATCGACAGCATCAACATTCTGCAAGCAAGGCTGCTTGCGATGCGTCGTGCGGTCGATGCGTTGAAGGTGATACCGCAATACGCGCTGGTCGACGGCAATCAAATGCCGCGGCTGCCGTTCCCCGGTCGCGCGATCATCGCCGGCGACGCGCTCGAGCCGGCAATCTCGGCGGCATCGATCCTCGCAAAGACCGTCCGCGACGGCATGATGCGCGCATTCGACGCGGTGCATCCGGGCTACGGCTTCGCGCAGCACATGGGCTACGCCACTCCCGAACACTGCGAGCGCCTGCAAGCACTCGGCCCCTGCATCCTGCATCGACGCAGCTTTGCCCCGGTTCGCTTGCTCGTCGTAGAAGATGCGGATCTCTTCGACTGACAATCCGATTTATCGGCGGCTGAAGCAATTCGCGACCTCGGCGCGCGCGTGCCGAGACGCTCATCGA
>JACCSD010000335.1 GCA_013813185.1 Burkholderiaceae bacterium | reverse complement strand
TCGGCACGCAACTGATCGAGCTGATGCTGCGCAAAGTAGCCGATCGCGAGCCCCGCGCCGCGGCGCAGCTCGCCCGCTTGCGGCACCAGGTCACCGGCCACCGCCTTGACCAGCGTCGATTTACCGGCGCCGTTGACACCCAGGATTCCGATGCGGTCGCCGGAGCGCACGGTAAAGCGCACACCGCCGAGCACGGTGCGCTCCCCATAACCGAGCACAACATCGTCCGCATCGAGCAGCCGCTCGGGCAGCTTCAGCGGCTGCGGAAACTCGAAGCGCCATTCGCGACGCGCGCGCACTGGCTCAATCGCGGTCAGACGATCGAGCATCTTCAATCGGCTCTGCGCCTGACGCGCCTTCGATGCTTTCGCGCGAAACCGGTCGACGAAACTCTGCAGGTGCGCGGCGGTGCGCTCGTACTGGCGTGACGCTGCGTCCTGCTGCCGCTGTTGTTCGAAGAACGCCGCTTCGAATGCGCTGTAGTTGCCGGCGTAGCGCCGAATCGCGAGATCGGCGATGTGCCAGGTCGTTTCGCAGATGCGATCCAGAAACTCGCGGTCGTGCGAGATCACCACCACAGTTGCCGGCTGGCGCTTCAACCACGATTCGAGCCAGACGACCGAATCAAGATCGAGGTGATTGGTCGGCTCGTCGAGCAGCAGTAGATCGGCCGGGCGCAGGAGGGTCCGTGCCAGCGCCAATCGGTTGCGCCATCCGCCGGAAAAACCCCGCACCGGGCGCGCGCTGTCGGATTCTGCAAAGCCCAGTCCGTGCAGAACTGCCTTGGCCGATGCGCTGATCGCGCCCTCGTTCAATTCCGCCAACACCGCGTGCGCATGCGCAAGGCGCATCGAGTCGTGCTGAACCTCGGCCTCCGCCAGCTCCGCGCGCGCCGCAATCAGCGGCGCGTGGCCGCCCAGCACGTATTCGATCGCAGGATGGTCCGTTGCCTCGATGTCTTGCGCGACGTGCGCAATGCGTGCCAGGGGCGGCGCCTCGATCGTTCCGCCGTCTACCGCCAATTCGCCGAGGATTGCGGCAAACAGCGTCGATTTGCCCGAACCATTGGAACCGATCAAGCCGATCCGCTCGCCCGGCGGCGCGATAAGCGAGACGTTGCGGTACAGCGCGCGCGCGCCGCGCGCAAGCGCGAGATCAATCAGGCGCAGCATGACTTACGGCAGCTGCTCCTGGTGCGCCAGAAACACCATGTCATCGCCCGCGCTCGTCGTCAACCAGGTCAACGGCAGGTTGCCGAACGCCTTTTCGGCTGCGACGCGGCCGTCACCCACCTCGACGATCAGCACGCCGCCTCGTTTCAGCTGGCCGCGCGCCTGGCGCACGATCGTTTTGACCAGTTTCATTCCGTCCGGCCCGCCGGCCAATGCGACTTTTGGCTCGTGCGCGTACTCCTTCGGCAGCTTTGCCATCGCGGCATCGGTCACGTAAGGCGGGTTACACAGGATGACGTCGTAACGCTTGCTTGCCACGGCAGTGAACAGATCGGACTTGATCAGCGCAATCCGGTCGTCAAAGTGGTAATCGGAGACGTTTCGTGCTGCGACCTGAAGCGCTTCGGCCGATGCATCGACGGCATCGACCTGGGCATTCGAGAAAAGATCTGCCGCCATGATCGCCAGGCAGCCGGACCCCGTGCACAGATCGAGCACGTCGGTCACTGCGTCCGCATCCTGCACCCACGGGTGCAGATCGTCATGCAACAGTTCGGCGATGAAGGTGCGCGGAATGATTACGCGCTCGTCTACATAGAACTTGTAACCCTGCAGCCAAGCCTCGTTGAGCAGATACGCTGCAGGCACGCGCTTCTTGACGCGGCGCTCGATGCTCTGCAGCAGCCCGTTGATCTCGCCGTGCGTCAGGTACGCATCGGCAAAAAAATCCAGCCGCTGCAGCGGCAGCTGCAGTGTGCGCATCACGATGAACGCGGCTTCCTCGAAGGCATCGGCCTGACCGTGGCCGAACGCCAGTTCGGACTCGTTGAAGCGCGTCACCGCGTACCGCAGTACGTCGCGCAGCGTTCGCAGGTTTGCCTGAGCGTCGATCGTCATTTTTATTTTTGCGTTAAGCGAGCAGCAACTCGAGGGTCCGCCGGTAGACGTTCTTCAATGGTTCGAGATCGGCGACCGCGATGTGCTCGTCGATCTTGTGAATCGACGCATTGCGCGGCCCGAACTCGATCACCTGCGGGCAAAAGGTTGAAATGAAACGGCCATCCGATGTACCGCCGGTGGTCGACAGGTCGGGCTCGCGTCCGGTGAGCTCGACGATCGCGCGGCTGAGCGACGTCGACAAATCCCCGGGTGGCGTCAGGAACGGCTGTGCGCCCACGGTCCATTGCACGGAAAACTCGAGCTCGTGCTTGCGCAGAGTGTCCTCGATACGCTGCATCAACGACTCGGCGCTGGAGACAGAAGCGAAGCGCAGGTTGAAGTCGATCTCGCAACTGCCCGGCACGACGTTGAGTGCACCGGTACCGGCGTGTACGTTCGATACCTGAAATGTCGTCGGCGGGAAAAACTCGTTGCCGTCGTCCCAGCGCTCCGCCGCGAGCTGCGAAAGTGCCGGCGCCGCCAGGTGCACTGCGTTGCGCGTCAGATGCGGATAAGCGACGTGACCCTGGACGCCGATGACGGTGAGCCTGCCCGACAGTGAGCCTCGTCGGCCGTTCTTGATCGTGTCGCCGAGCGCATCGACCGACGTCGGTTCGCCAACGATGCAGTAGTCGATCTTTTCGCCGCGCGCGCGCAACGCGTCAACGACCTTGACTGTACCGTCGGTCGCCGGGCCTTCTTCGTCCGACGTCAGCAACAGAGCGATCGAGCCGCGATGCGCGGCATGTGCGCTGACGAACTGCTCGGCCGCAACGACGAAAGCCGCGACCGAGCTTTTCATGTCGGCCGCTCCGCGGCCGTACAGTGTCCCGTTGCGAATCGTCGGCTCGAATGGATCGGATGACCACTTGTCGAGCGGGCCCGTCGGCACGACGTCGGTATGGCCGGCGAACACGAAAACGGGGGCGGCATTGCCGCGACGCAGCCATGCGTTGGTCACGCCGTTGGCAGCGATGGTTTCGGCTTCAAAACCCGCCGGACGCAGGCGCTGCGCGATCAGCGCCTGACATCCGTCGTCGGCCGGCGTGACCGATCGGCGCGCGATTAACTGCTGGACTAGTTCGAGAGTGGGGGTCATCGGAGCGGGCGCCGATTGTAACGGCACCGCTCTGTCAGACCCTCAAATGTTCAGCGTGAACTCGGAGAACGATGCGTCGGAACCTTGTTCCTGCCGCTGCTGACGCTCGGCCTTCGACAGCGGCTTGCCGGCGTTGTTGATGAACCAGAGCAGATTGTTTTGCGAGTCGGCTGCAGACAGCGCATCTTCGCGGGTGATCTGATCGGCCTGAATCAATGAGTAAAGGCTTTGCTCGAACGAGATGCTTTCCGGGGCAAGACTTTGCTCCATCGCTTCTTTAATCGCCGGCACGTCACCGCGCTCGATGAGATCGGCGATATGCCGGGTGTTCATCAACACCTCGACCGACGGCACCCGGCCACCATGCTTCGAGCGGATCAATCGCTGCGACACAATCGCCTTCATCGCAACCGACATATCCTGGAACAATGCCTGGCGCGTCTCTGGCGGGTAGAAACTGATCACGCGATTCAGTGCGTGCGCGCTGTTGGTCGCGTGCAACGTCGCGACGACAAGGTGGCCCGACATCGAATAGGCAATTGCCGCGCTCATCGTGTCGCGATCGCGAATCTCGCCGATGAAGATGACGTCGGGCGCCTGCCGCATCGCGCTGCGCAACGCGGCCTGCAGCGTGCGCGCATCGGAGCCGATCTCGCGCTGATTGATGATCGACTTCTTGTTGCGGAACAGGTACTCGATCGGGTCTTCGAAGGTCAGCACGTGTCCGGTGACCAGCTCGTTACGGTGATCGAGCATCGAAGCGATCGTCGTCGATTTGCCTGAACCCGCTGCGCCAACGACCAGGATCATGCCGCGCCGTTCCATGATCAGGTCTTTCAACACTTCCGGCAGATGCAAAGCGTCGAGCTTCGGCACGTCGTGCGGGATGAAACGAATCACCGCCGAAATCGACCCGCGCTGCAAAAATGCGCTCAAACGGAAACTGCCGATGCCTTGCACCGGCAACCCGATATTCAATTCTCGCGAATCTTCGAGCTCGCGAAAGTGCGCATCGGTCAGACGCTCGGCCAGCAACGACACAATGGCTTGCGGTGCGAGCCGATCCTGATTGATCGGCACACACACGCCGTTGATCTTGATCGTGATCGGTGAACCGACCGAGAAAAACAGATCCGAGGCCTGCTTTTCGGCCATCAGATTGAACATGCGCTCCAGCGACATCGGTCGGTTCCTGCGTCAGATCGGAGCGGCAAGGATAAGGCGCGCGATTGGCGCTTGGCATACCGCCAAACGGATGAAAAGTGGGCGAATTTATGGGCTGAGGCGTTCGATATTGATCACAGCGCGCAAGCGGCGGGCGGCACTGCGCTGCCTGGACGTCGGTCCCTTCGGGACGGCTCTGCGGTACTCGCCGCCGCCGGCGCGAACCAGGGCTAAAGCGCTGGTTCGCTCAAAAGCCCCGGCGTCGGCTCCGTTCCTCGACGACGCCCCGAAGGC
>JACCSD010000103.1 GCA_013813185.1 Burkholderiaceae bacterium | reverse complement strand
TCAATCGTTTGAAGTCAGCAGTGGCGCGCGGGAAAAGGCGCGCCAAGCAACGCGGTCAGGGCATGACCGAGTACATCATCATCGTCGCGTTGATTGCGGTGGCAGCGATCGCCGTCTATCAATTCTTTGGCAACACTGTGCGTAACCAAACCGCAGCGATCGCCAACGAGATTGCCGGGAATGACGGCACTCAGGCGCGTACTGCCGCATCGACCGCTGCCACCAGCGCAGCAACCGAAGCGAACACGAAGCGCAATCTCGAGAACTACACCGGCAACGTGGCCAAGTAAGCGGTTCGCTGGACGCCGCCATGCCGATTCGATCGCCGTCAGCACAACGCGCGTGCGCGTCGCTGTCTCTCTCCTCAGCGTCGTGTCACGTGCGGCTGCGGTTCGATCGGCATGTTTCGCTGCGCGGACAGTCAATGACCGAATACCTGGTTGCGCTCGCCGTGTTGGCGGCGGTTCTCGCCGGCGCCGGGGCCGGCGATCCGTCGGTGTTGCAGCTGTTCCTTGATTCTGTTCGGACGGGTTGGGCGCGCTTGCTTTCCGCGTTGGCGCTGCCTGTCTGATCCGGATTGGGCAAACATTTTTTTGGAGTCGCCATGAGACTGAAGATCAACAAAACCTGGATCGTTCTGGGTGTCGCGCTGGTGGTCGGCGGCGGCGCTGCTTTCATGGCCAATAGCTATCTGCGCGCGCAGGTCGAAGAGATCGAGTCGCGCGGCAAGGGTGAGAACGTCAAGCTGGTCGTTGCGAAGAAAGACATGCCAAAGGGCGCGACCCTCGGCCCCGATTCACTCGCGGTACGTAACGTGCCGCGCGAATGGGCGCACTCGAACGCGGTCACGCCGGAGCAGTTTGATCGCATTGATCGCGGCGCCCTCGCCTATCCGGCCAAACGCGGGGAACCGTTGTTGTGGTCGCAGCTCGAGGGCGACAAGGTGCCGACCTTTTCGGCGCGTGTCGGCGCCGGGCGGCGCGCGGTAACGGTGCCGGTCGACGAGATCAGCTCGATCTCGGGTCTGGTCGAGCCGGGTGATCGCATCGACATCATGGTGACGGTGCGGCGCGAAGCACGACAGCTCGCGTTCATCCTGCTGCAAAGCGTGCCGGTGCTCGCCACCGGCACCAAGGTCGAACAAGGCAACGATGGCCGCGACGGCTCGCGGCGCACGTTCACCACGATCACCCTAGACGTCAACGCCGAGCAGGCGCGCCAGGTCATTGCCGCGCGCGAGATCGGGAAAGTCACCGCGCTGTTGCGTGCACCGGGCGATCGCGGAGCGGTATCCGGCTCTAGAGACGATGCAGCCGCATTGCTTGGGCTTGCATCTCCCACGGTGGCTACGGCGCGCCGCGGAGTGCAGATCATTTACGGCGGCACGGCTCGCACGCAGGCGATTGCGCCCTTGCCCGGCGCTGCCGAAGCACGCGCGAGCGCCCCGGCCGCTGCCACGGTTACGGCTCCGGTCGCTGCTGCGCCGGCCGGAGTGGCGCGCGCCGGTCTGGTCGCGGCGAGCAGCAACTGAGCTCCGATCGGACCGCAATTGATTGGCCGAACGATGGCAACGCTCGATCACAACGTCTCAAACAAACGCTCAGAGCGCGGGGGATTCAAGTGTCTGCACGCCGAGTGACCGTTGTAAACGTAGTACTCGCCGCGGCATGGGTCGTCTGCGCCAGCGGCGTCAGCGCACAAACCTCGCGCGGCAAAGCTGCCGCTCCACCGCCACCCGTCATCGACGAGGTGCCCGCCGAGCTGGAACTGTTCGTCGGCGAGACGCGCGTTCTACCCAGTCCGAAAGTAGCCCGTATTGCAGTGGGCAATGGCCGCGTTCTCTCGGCGTCGGTTGTCGATGAGCGAGACATCCTGCTGATTGCCAACGATGCCGGCGCCACGATGATCCATACGTGGGCGAGCGACGGCCGAACCCGCCGCTACAACGTGCAGGTGCGCCCGGCCGACATGTCGCGCACGACGCGCGAGATTCTCGAGTTCTTGTCGGGCAGCAACAATGTGAAAGCCCGCGCCGTCGGTGACCGCGTCCTGGTCGAAGGCCAGAACCTGACCGACGAGCAATTGTTCCGCATCGACGAGCTCGCCAAGCGCTACACGCAGATCGTCAACTTCACGACTCGCGTGGGGTGGGAAAAGATGATCTTGATGGACGTCAAGGTCGTCGAGTTCAAGAAAGAAAAATTGCGCGAGCTCGGCGTGCGTTGGGACACGGGCGCACCGGGGTTCAACGCGGGCGTTGCGGGCGACATCATTCGCGGCGGCTTCGTCGTCAACCCGCCCACGGGCACCGGTGGAATCCAGGGCGTCGAGACGCTGCCACGGCCGATCGATCCGTTTCGCTGGTACTTCGGCATTGTGTCCGCGATTTCATCGCGCCTGAATCTCTTCGAGCGCGAAGGCGATGCCATCGTGCTCGCCACGCCCCAATTGACGGCGCGCAGTGGCAGCTCGGCCAAATTCCAGGCGGGCGGCGAGATTCCGTACTCGGTCGTGAACCAGAACGGCTTCGTTACGGTGCAATTCAAGAACTACGGAATCATTTTGGAGGTGAAACCACGCGCCGACAGTACCGGCGCGATCCGGTCAGAAATTCTGGCGGAAGTCAGTGAGCCGGATGCAAGCGTGTCAACGTTGCAGGGCGTACCCGGCTTGCGCACGCGCCGCACGCAGACCGAATTCAACGTGCGCGCAGGCGAGACCATGGTGCTCTCGGGCCTGCTCGACCGGCGCACGGGCGCGACGTACGAGCGCGTGCCGGGACTGGGGCGCATTCCAATCCTCGGTCAGCTATTTCAATCGAAGCGATTCGCCGATGGCGAAACTGAACTTGTGATCTTCGTCACCCCAGCGATCGTAACGGCGCAGGACTCGCCACTGAACGCGCGCGGCGGCGCAGTCGACGACAAGGTGCAAAAGTACATCGCCCCGCCGCCGGAAGGAGCATTCGAGCCGGTCTCCTCGAACGTGATCAAAGATGATGTGAACACGTCGGCGGTGGCCGCCCGCGCGGGAGCGGTGCTCCGATGATGGTGGTTCAGGTCACCGACGGCGGCGGTGCCAAACGGGCGATGCGGATCGAAACGCCTGAGGCGGTGATCGGCCGCCATAGCTCGTGTGATGTAAGGCTCGAAAGCTGGCGTGTCGGCAAAACGCACGCGCGCCTGACGCGCACGCGCGGTGGCATTTTGATCGAAGACCTCGGGCACATGACAGGTACCTGGATCAACGGTGCACGCATCGTGCAACACGGGCCATTGACTGCGGGCGACGAGATCGCGATTGGCGGATTCAAGTTGCGCGTGCAGGAGCCGCCCGCCAAGAGCAACGGTGCGGCGGCGAATACTCCTGTTGCGAAAGGGCTCGTGCGGAGCGCGCTGTCGCCTGCGCAACGGGCACCTGCCGCACCCCCCGCGAAGCCTGTGACGCCGCATGCGGCGCGCTCACCGGAGCAAGCCGCCTCGCAGGACCGCATCGTCTGGCGCCGCAAGCTGCACGAGAAACTGCTCGACACGATCGATCTGCGGCGCCGCGACTTCACGCGCATGTCCGACGATGAAATCCGCACAGAAACACAAGCAGTGATTCGCGAGCTGATGGGACGCGAGTCGCAACTGCCGCCGCAGATCGACCGTGCCGCGTTGCTGCATGAAGTGCTGAACGAAGCAGTTGGACTGGGCCCGCTCGAAGACCTTCTTGCGGATGAGAGCGTGTCCGAGATCATGGTCAACCGCTTCGACGAGGTCTACGTCGAACGCAGCGGCCGGCTCGTGCAGCACAGCACATCCTTTTCGAGCGACCGCGCGGTGATGGGCGTCATCGAGCGCATCGTCGCTCCGCTCGGGCGCCGCATCGATGAATCATCGCCTCTGGTCGACGCGCGCCTCAAGGATGGTTCGCGGGTTAACGCGATCATTCCGCCGCTCGCGCTCAAAGGCCCGACGCTGACGATTCGCAAGTTCGCGAAGAAGCGACTCGAGGCCGAGCACCTGATCGGCTATGGATCGTTGTCGATGCCGATGGCGCTGTTCCTGCGTGTGTGCGTCGAGCAGCGCAAGAACATCGTCGTGTCGGGCGGCACCGGTTCGGGCAAGACGACGTTTCTAAACGTGCTGTCCAACTTCATTCCGAACGGCGAGCGCATCGTCACGATCGAAGACGCGGCCGAGCTGAAGCTTAACCATTCGCACCTGATATCGCTGGAAGCGCGTCCATCCAACGTCGAAGGGCGTGGGCAGGTCAGCATTCGCGATCTGGTGAAAAACTCATTGCGCATGCGGCCCGATCGCATCGTCGTCGGCGAGTGCCGCGGCGGCGAAGCGCTCGACATGCTGCAGGCGATGAACACCGGGCATGAAGGCTCGCTCACGACGCTGCATGCCAACACGCCGCGCGACGCACTCTCGCGGCTCGAAACGCTGGTGCTGATGGCCGGCATGGATCTGCCGCTGCCCGCGATCCGCGATCAGATTGCGTCTGCAGTCGACATCCTCGTCCAACAGACACGCTTTGCATGCGGCTCGCGCAAGATCACGAGCATCACCGAAGTGACCGGCATGGAGAACGGCCGCCTTCAAATGCAGGAGATCTTTAGGTTCAACCGCACCGGTTATGGGGAAGACGGCAAGGTTCGCGGCGCGTTCGTCGCCTGTGACCTCGTGCCGACGTTCTATGAAGAGCTGCGTGCGCAAGGTGTGGCGCTCGATCTGGAGATCTTCCGTGCATAGCTTCACTGTCGAAGCGGCGTACACATGATCGACGCGCCGGTTGTTGTCTCCGTCGTCGTAGCGCTGGCGACGATGCTGCTCGTGTGGTCAGGCGCCGAGATCGGCGCTACCGGCCTCGCGAACTACCGGCAGTCGTTTACCGAACGCGCTCGCTTCAATTTGCGCGAGCTGTTCCTGTTCATGGACCCGGCGCGCCTGTATGCGCTGAATGTCGGCGTGATGCTGCTGGTCGGCGCCGTCGTGTGGCTGCTGACCAAGAGTTCACTGCTCGGTGTCGGCTTTGCGCTCGTCGCCGGCTTCGTGCCGTGGTGGGCGTTCCGCTGGATGCGGGCGCGCCGGCTGCTGAAGATCGAAGAGCAGCTGCCGGATGCGTTGCTCATTCTCGCCGGGGGACTCAAGGCTGGGGTCAGTCTGACGTCGGCCATCTCCCAGCTGGTCAGCGAGGCGCGGCCGCCGATCTCACAAGAGTTCGACCTGATGCTGCGCGAGCAGCGGCTCGGCGTCGCACTCGACGAAGCGCTAGAGAACCTTAACCGACGTGTTCCGACGCAATCGGTAACGCTGGTCGTCTCCGCAATGCGCATCGCCAGCCATACCGGCGGCGGCCTGGCCGAGACGCTCGAACGCGCCTCGCACACCGTGCGCAGCAAGCTCGCGATGGAGGGCAAGATCCGCGCGCTGACGGCGCAGGGCAAGTTGCAGGCGTGGATCGTCGGCGCGCTGCCGCTCGGCCTGATGTTCGTGCTCGCGAAGATGGAACCCGAAGCGATGAGCCTGCTGTGGACCACACGCATGGGGTATGCCGCAATCATCGTGATCGCCCTACTCGAATTTTTCGGCGTCTTGCTGATTCGCAAGATCGTCGCGATCGACGTGTAGGCGCGTAATGCAGAGCTTCAGCGCAGCGATGAATCCAACCGTGGTCAGCGTCGCGTTCGGCGCCGGTATCGGGCTATCCACGATGCTGGTGTCGCTGGTGCTGGGCCGCGCCGTTGCCGACGTGCCCGACGAAGACCGTACGTACCTTGACCGGCCACCGATCGGCTTCCGCCTAGTGTGGTGGCCGATTCAATGGATCTCGTACTACCTGGGCCGGCTGCTTCCGGCACGGCACCGTCAAGCGGTGATGATCAGGCTACGCAAGGCCGGGCTCGACTACACGATGTCGCCCGAGCAATACATTGCCGGTCGGATTGTTGCCGCGCTGCTTGCTGCTGCGCTGGCAGCCTGGCTGGCAGACAGCTTTTTCCAACCACCCAAGTGGTACGCCATCAGCGCCGCGGCGTTTGCGTACCTGTATCCGGCGATCTGGCTAAAAGATCGTATCGACGCGCGCAAGCGGTTGCTGCTGAAGCAACTGCCGTTTTATCTCGACATCATCACGTTGTGCGTCGAGGCAGGGCTCAACTTGAGCGGCGCGTTCGAGCAAGCGATGCGCCGCGGCCCACCGGGTCCGCTGCGCGAGGAGATCGCCCGCATCCTGCGCGACGTGCGCGCGGGCAAATCGCGCACCGATGCACTGCGCACGTTTGCCGAGCGCATGAACGAGCCTGCCGTCGGCAGCCTGGTCAGCGCGCTGATCCAGGCCGAAAGCATGGGTATGAACCTCGGTCCGATCCTGCGCGCGCAGGCCGAGCAGCGTCGCACAGAGCGCTTCACGCGCGCCGAAAAGCTCGCAATGGAAGCGCCGGTGAAGATGCTGTTCCCGCTGATCGCATTCATTTTTCCATGCACCTTTGTAGTGATCGCATTTCCGATCGTGATGAAGTTCATGGCGTCAGGCCTATGAAAGGAAGATTGATGGCGCGCGTACTGCACGTTCGGATTGCAGCGGGCTTTGTGCAACGCGCGCGCGGGCTGTTGCTGCGACCCCCTCTGGCGCCCAATGAGGCGCTACTGCTTCCAGGATGCGCATCGGTGCACACCTTTGGAATGCGCTACGCGATCGATGTCGTGTTTCTCGATCCGCTCGGCCGCGTGCTGCACGTTGCGCGATCCCTGCGGCCATGGCGTATCGCGTCTCAACCCGGCGCGGCCGCAGTGCTCGAGTTGTCGGCGGGCGGAGCCGCAGCGCATCAGCTCTACCCAGGTGCCGTACTCGATGCGGCGTTGAGTGGGATCGG
>JACCSD010000322.1 GCA_013813185.1 Burkholderiaceae bacterium | reverse complement strand
CACGCCCGTGCCGAGATACTGACAGCGTTGATGGCGGGCGAAGCACTCACCGCAACCGAGCTCGGCGGCGTCGCCGACTTGACCAAGCAGACCATCAGCTCGCACCTGGCGAAGCTGCTCGAAGCGCGCTTGATCATCGTGGAAAGCCAGGGGCGGCACCGGTATTTTCGACTTGCCGACCGCGACGTGGCGCATCTGCTCGAAAGCCTGATGGGCGTGGCGTATCGGACCGGCGCCGTGCGCGTTCGATCCAGCCCGCGCGAACCGGCGCTCAGGAAAGCACGCGTGTGCTACGACCACCTTGCCGGCGAACTCGGCGTACTCGCGTTCGACAGTCTCGAGCAGCGCCGCTACGTGCGGCGCGAAAAGAGCGGACTCGTTCTTACCCGGGCCGGCAAGCAGTTTTTCGGCGCGACCGGCGTCGACGTCGACGGCCTGTCTCAACAACGGCGTCGCTTGTCGCATGCCTGCCTCGACTGGAGCGTTCGCCGCCATCATCTGGCGGGCGCCGTCGGCGCGGCGCTCTTGAATCGTTGCTACGAACTCGGCTGGGCCCAACGCGTAAAAAACTCGCGCGTCGTGAGCTTCTCGGCTGCCGGCGAACGGGCATTCCGACACAGATTCGGCGCGGCAGAGAGTTTGAATTGAGCGAAGAGAGCCTGAGCTCTGCCAGCAAACCTCCCGTGGCTGCTCGCATCGTCATCATTGGCGGCGGCATCATGGGTTGCTCGGTCGCGTACCACTTGAGCGCGCTCGGCGAGAAAGACGTGGTGCTGCTCGAACAAGGAAGGCTGACCTCGGGCACGACGTGGCACGCCGCCGGACTGGTGGGTCAGCTTCGCGCACACGAGAGCATGACGCGGCTGATTCGCTACTCGACCGAGCTGTACTCGACGCTCGAAGCGGAAACGGGACTAAGTACTGGCTGGAAGCAGTGCGGATCGCTCGCTGTGGCGCGCACCGCGGATCGGATGATTCAATTGAAACGCACCGCGGCGGTCGCGCGCGCACACGGTGTCGAGTGCGACGTCATCTCGGTGGCAGACGCTCGGCAGCTGTACCCGATCATGGCAACCGGCGATCTGCACGGAGCGGTGTGGCTGCCCGGAGACGGCAAGGCGAACCCGGCCGATTTGACGCTCGCGCTTGCCAAAGGGGCGCGCAATCGCGGCGTGAAGATTTTCGAAAACGTAAGAGCGAGCGGGTTCCAGGTGGCTTCGTCGACCCGCATGAAACGCGTTTCCAGTTTGACCTGGCGCAATAAGTCCGGCGACGACGGCCGCATCGATGCTGAAATCGTCGTGCTGTGCGGCGGCCAGTGGTCGCGCGAAGTGGCTCGCCAGATCAACGTCACGGTGCCGCTCTTCTCCTGCGAGCACTACTACATCGTGACCGACCGCATCGACGGCGTTCATCGCGAGCTGCCGGTGCTGCGCGATCCCGATGGCTACATCTACTTCAAGGAAGAAGTCGGCGGACTGTTGATGGGCGGCTTCGAGCCGAACGCGACGCCGTGGTTGCAAAGCGCGCGGCACCGCGGAGGAATTCCGGAAAATTTCGAGTTCCAGTTGCTTCCCGATAACTGGGACGCATTTCAGATCCTGCTGGAGAACGCGATGATTCGCGTGCCCGCGCTTGAAACTGCGCAGGTCAAGCAGTTCTACAACGGGCCGGAATCGTTCACTGCCGACAATAACTTCATCATCGGACCGGCACCCGGCTTCGATAACTTTTACGCAGGGTGCGGCTTCAACTCGATGGGCATCGCGTCGGCCGGCGGTGCGGGCAAGGCGCTCGCCGAATGGATCGTGCAGGGCGAACCAACGCTGGACTTATGGCCGGTCGATATTCGTCGCTTCAACCACTTCAACGCGAACGAGAACTGGCTGCCCGACCGCATCGGCGAAGTGCTCGGCATGCACTACAAGATGCCGTGGCCGAATCGCGAGCTCGAAAGCGCGCGTCCGTTTCGGCGCTCGCCGCTGTATTCGCTGCTGCGCGACTCCGGCGCGTGCTTCGGCTCGAAGATGGGGTGGGAGCGCGCAAATTTCTTTGCGCCGACGCCCGCGCAAGCACAGGTCGAGTACTCATGGGGCCATCAGAACTGGCATCGATGGGTCGCAGAAGAACACCGCGCGTGCCGCGAACGCGTCGCCCTGTTCGACATGAGCTCATTTGCGAAGCTGCTGATCAAAGGCCCGGACGCGCGGCACGCGCTGAGCTGGATCATCGCCAACGAGGTGCCGCTCGAATCCGGCGCCACCGTCTACACCGGCATGCTGAACGAGCGCGGTGGGTACGAGAGCGACTTCACCGTCACGAAGCTCGACCACCACGAGTACATGATCGTGACCGGCAGCGCGCAGGCGGTGCGCGACCGCGACGTCATCGAGCGCGCGCTCGCTGCGATGCCCGATGCGCCGCGCTGCGAAGTGTTCGATATCACGTCGATGTTTGCTGTGATCGCGGTGATGGGGCCGCTGTCGCGCGAATTGCTGCAGCGTGCGTCGACCGCAGATTTTTCGTCACACAGTTTCCCGTTCGGCGCATCGCACGTGGTCGACGTCGGTTACGCGACCGTGCGCGCGACCCGGCTGACGTACGTCGGGGAGCTCGGATGGGAGCTTTACGTTCCCGTCGAGTTCGCGGTCGGTGTTTACGAGGCGCTGTTGGCGGCCGGCAGCGACATCGGTATCGCCAACGCGGGCTACTACGCGATCGATTCGCTGCGGCTGGAAAAGGGCTATCGAGCCTGGGGCCGCGAGCTTTCGCCGGACATCACCCCGTACGAAGCGGGGCTTGGCTTCGCGGTCAAGCTCGACAAACCGGGCGGGTTCCGCGGCCGCGACGCGTTTGCGGCGCTTGAGCCCGGCTCGGTCAAGCGCCGCATCGTTTCGCTGATCATCGATGCGCCGCACACCAACGTGTGGGGCAATGAACTGATTCTGCGCAACGGCGCGCCGGTCGGATCCATTACCTCGGCGGCATTCGGTCACACGATTGGCAAGCCCGTTGCGCTCGGGTCGGTAACGCGTCCTGACGGCGCAGCAGACCGTGCCTGGATTGAAAGTGGTCAATACCAGATCGATCTGGCCGGCGAGCGCTACGCGGCCACCGTATCACTCAAAGCGCCTTACGATCCGGAGTCACGGCGAATAAAAAGTTAGGAGAAGAAATGCTGGTCGGGGTCCCGAAGGAAATCAAGGTTCACGAGTATCGCGTCGGCCTTACGCCCTCTTCGGTGCGCGAAATGACGATGCACAACCACTCGGTACTGGTGCAGACCGGCGC
>JACCSD010000318.1 GCA_013813185.1 Burkholderiaceae bacterium | reverse complement strand
GCGTCGACGCCGCGATGGCGTATCTCGCGCAAACCCCGACAGCGCAGCTAGCCCAAGCTGCCTAGACTTGCTTGCACACCAAAACAGACCAAGGAGACAATCATGAATCACGACGTTAACGCCCCGGTACCGGCTCGACGCAACCTGCTGCGTGCCACCCTGGTCGCGCTTGCCTCCGGCGGGCTGTTGATCGCTGCCTCGCCGGGCCACGCACAGACCGAAATCAAGCTTGGCCACGTTGGCGAACCCGGCTCGCTGTTTCAGAAGAGCGCCGACGAATTCGCGCGGCGCGCCAACGCGAAGCTCGGCGACAAGGCCAAGGTGGTCGTGTTCGGCTCGAGCCAGTTGGGCGGCGACAAAGAGTTGTTGCAGAAACTGAAGCTCGGCACAGTCGAGCTGGCGCTACCGTCGACCGTGATGTCGTCCGAAGTCGATCTGTTCGGCATCTTCGAGATGCCGTATCTAGTGAAGGATCGCGAGCACATGAAGCGGATCGAGCGCGACGTGCTGTGGCCGAGCCTGGCGCCGGAAGCCGAGAAGAAAGGGCTGAAGGTTCTCGCCGTCTGGGAGAACGGCTACCGCCACATCACCAACAGCAAGCGACCCATCAATACGCCGGAGGATCTGAAAGGCATCAAGCTGCGCGTGCCGGAAGGCAAATGGCGCGTCAAGATGTTCCAGGCCTACGGCGCCAATCCGAGCCCGATGAAGTTTTCCGAAGTGTTCACCGCACTGCAGACCGGCGTGATGGACGGCCAGGAGAACCCGTACACGCAGATTTACAGCGCCAAGTTCCAGGAGGTGCAAAAGTTTCTGACCAATACCGGACACGTCTATACGCCGGCGTACCTGGTGACCGGATCGAAGAAGTGGGCATCGCTGCCGGCCGACGTACGCAAGATTCTGGAAGACACCGCGAAGGAAACGCAGGCGTTTGTGCATCAAACCGCGGCCAAGGATGAAGAGGATCTCCTCGCGAAGCTCAAGAGCGGCGGCATGCAGGTCAACGCACCGAACAAGGATGCCTTCATCGCGGCGTCGAAGCCCGTGTACGAGGAGTTCGGGCAGGAGGTCAAAGGCGCGCAGCCACTGATCGAAAAGTCGATCGCGCTGGGTAAGTAGTGTTGCGGTTCCTCCGCCGGGGGTTCGAGCGGACCCTCGAGGGGATCGTGATCGTGCTGATGATCGCGCTCGCCGTCGAAGTAACGGCGGGCGTGGTCTTCCGCTACACCGGCCATGCGCTGGTCTGGTACGACGAAGTCGCTTCGATTCTGCTCGCCTGGGTCACTTTTTACGGCGCCGCGCTGGCGGCGCTGAAAGGCTCGCACATCGGCGTGCCGGAGCTGATCCGGTTGCTGCCGCCGTCGGCGCGCGTGACTTTCACGCTGCTGGCCAGGGCACTCGTATTCGGCTTTTTCATCCTGCTCGCGTGGGTCGGCTACGCAGTGCTCGAGATTCTCGCGTCGGACACGCTGGTGGCGCTTCCCGAAGTGTCGGTCGTGTGGGCGCAATCCGTGATTCCGGTGAGCGCCGTGCTGTTCATCATCGCCGAGGCGCTGGCGCTGCCCGAAGCGTTGCGCGCGGCGCGCCGGGAATGATCGACATTCTGGTTTTCGTCTGCGTCATCGCCCTGGTGCTGATCAACGTGCCGATCGCGGTGGCGCTCGGCATCGCCGCGGTGCTCGCGATGCTGGCAACGCAGGGCAGTGCCAGCCTGCCGAACCTGGCGATCGCTATGTACAACGGCGCCACCAGCTTTCCGCTGATTGCGATCCCGCTATTTATCCTGGCCGGCGCGATCATGAACACGTCGGGCATCTCGCGCCGGCTGATCGACTTCGCGACCGCGCTGTTCGGCTCGATCCGGGGCGCGCTTGCGCAGGTCAACGTGGTGACCTCGATGTTCTTCGCCGAGATTTCAGGCTCCGCGGTGGCCGATGTGGCGGCGACCGGGCCGATCCTGATCCCGGCGATGAAAAAGCGCGGCTACCCGGGCCCGTTTGCGGCCGCGGTGACCTCGTCGTCGGCTTCGCTCGCGATCATCATTCCGCCGTCGATCCCGATGATCCTGTATGCGGTGATGGCCGGCACTTCGGTCGTGCAGATGTTCGTCGCCGGCATCGTGCCCGGGCTGCTCGCCGGCTTATCGATGATGGCGCTCTGCTACTACTACGCGGTGCGCTTCAACTGGCCGGTGGAAGAGGCGTTCCAGTTGAGGCGCCTGTGGACCGCGTTCAAAAACGCCGGGTGGGCGCTGACGATGCCGCTGATCATTCTGGGCGGCATCTTCGGCGGTGTCGTCACTGCGACCGAAGGGGCTGCGCTCGCGGTGGTCGCCGCGCTGTTCATCGGGATCGTGATCTACCGCGAGCTCGACTGGCGCCATCTCCGCAGCGCGATCATTGACGGCGGCGTGCAGACCGGTGTCGTGATGTTGCTGGTGGCTTCGTCGGCGCTGCTGGGCCTGTACCTGACCGAGGCGCAGGTGCCGCAGCGGATTGCCGCAGCGCTGCTGGCTATCACCGATAACCAGTGGGCGGTGCTCGCGCTGCTCAATGTGTTCTTGCTGGTGGTCGGGATGTTCCTGCACTCGGCTGCTGCGATCATTCTCGTGGTGCCCATCGTGATGCCGCTGGTGAACGCGGTCGGCATCGATCCGGTGCATTTCGGCATCGTCGTCACGCTGAACCTCGCCATCGGTCAGCAGACTCCGCCGGTTGCGAGCGTGCTGATGATCACGTGCTCGATCGCGAAGGAGAGCGTGTGGGACGTGACGCGTGCGAACATTCCGTTCATCCTGGTGCTGCTGACGACGCTATTGCTGGTGACCTACGTTCCGGCGACCACGCTGACGCTGGTCGACATCTTCTATCGCTGAATGATCGACGTTGACGATACGGTTCTCGTGCAGCGCGACGGCGGGATCGCCACCGTCGTGTTGAACCGGCCGCACAAACTGAACGCGATGACGCGCTCCATGTGGGGCAAGCTGGGTGATGCGGTCGAGCAGCTGTCGGCCGATGATGCGCTGCGGTGTGTGATCGTGCGCGGCGCCGGCGAAAAAGCATTCTCGCCGGGCAACGACATCGCCGAATTTGCGGGCGAACGTTCGAACAAGCGGCAGGCGATCGAGTACGGCAGAGTGATGCACCGCACCGCCGATGCGCTCGCGAACTGCAGGCATCCGCTGATCGCGCAGATTCACGGCATCTGCGTCGGCGGCGGCCTCGAGATCGCCGCGTTGTGCGATCTGCGCATCTGCGGTGAATCGAGCCGTTTCGGCGCGCCCATCAACAAGCTGGGGCTGGTGATGGCGTATCCGGAGATGGCGCCGCTGGTGCGACTGGTCGGGCCTGCGACTGCGCTCGAAATTCTGCTCGAAGGGCGAATCTTCGACGCTGCGGAAGCGAAAGAAAAAGGACTCGTGACTCGCGTGGTGCCGGATGATCGGGTCGCCGCTGAAGCGCGCGACAGCGCACAGCGCATCGCCGATGGCGCGCCGCTCGTGGCACGCTGGCACAAGAAGTTTGCGCGCCGGCTCGCGTCCAGCAAGCCGCTGAGCGACGCCGAGGTCGACGAATGCTTCGATTGCTTCGACACCGAAGACTTTCGCATCGGTTACGCAGCGTTTCTCGCGAAGCAAAAACCGGGGTTTCTAGGCCGATGAGCGGCCCGTTGACCGGCATGCGCGTGCTCGAGCTCGCGCAGATCATGGCCGGCCCCACGGCAGGAATGATGCTGGCCGACATGGGCGCCGACGTGATCAAGGTCGAGAAGCTGCCGGGCGGCGACGATTCGCGCGGCTACAGCGAGCCCCGCGTGAACGGAGAGTCCGCACCGTTCATGATCCTGAATCGCAACAAGCGCGGGATCGCGCTGAATCTGAAGCACGCCGCGGGCCGTGAGATTCTGCTGAAGATGGTGCGCGACGCCGACGTGCTGACTGAAAATTATCGCAAGGGCACGCTGGAGAAGCTCGGCCTCGGCTACGACACGCTCGCCGCCGAAAACCCCGGGCTGATTTATTGCGCGGTTTCGGGCTATGGTCGCGACGGCCCCTTCGGAGACAAAGGCGGATTCGACCTGATCGCGCAAGGGTTCGCGGGATTGATGTCGATCACCGGCGAGCCGGGCGGTGCGCCGGCGAAGACCGGCAACTCGGTGGCAGACATCAACGCCGGCATTCTCGCGGTCGCCGGCATTCTCGCCGCGTACGCGCACAAGCTGAAGACCGGCGAGGGCCAGGTCGTCGACACCTCGTTGATGGAAGCCGCGCTTCAGCAAACGTACTGGCACGCAGCGATCTACTTCGCGACCGGAGAATCGCCGGGCGCGACCGGCTCGGCGCACATCCTGACCGCGCCGTACCAGGCCTTCAAGGCGAGCGACGGTTGGATCAATGTCGGCGGTGCGAACCAGGCGAACTGGGAGCGCATCGCCGAAGTGCTCGGACATCCCGAGTGGCGCGACGATCCGCGGTTTGCGACGAACGCTGCACGCATGACACACCTCACCGTGCTGACGGCTGCAATGAATGCCGTCATCGCAACGCGCACTCGAAGCGAGTGGATCGAGGCGTTCGACGCGGCCGGCGTTCCGGTGGGCCCGGTGCATACGATCGGCGAGGCGCTCGAGCATCCGCAGACACGCGCACGCGGGATGGTGGTCGACCTGAAGCACCCACGGGCAGGCAATATCAAATCGCTCGGGTGCCCGCTGCACTTCTCTCGCACGCCCACGGAAGTAAAACGCGCAGCACCGCTGCTCGGCGAGCACACGCGCGAAGTGCTGCGCGAGTATGGTTACGGCGACGCGGAGATTGAACGCTTTATTGCCGAAGGAACGGTTGTTGCCGGCACAGACCGCAGCGCTGATACCGCTATCACTTCATAGAATCTTGCGCGTTGTCCGGCTTAGCGCGGCGCTCCGTTCACGAACTCGACGACATCGTCCAGCACCGGCGCCAGAAACCGCAGCGGAAAGGCAAACGCGCCGATCAGCGTCGTGTGACTCGCGCCCGGATAAATCTGCAGCGTGACCGCAATGCCTGCCTGTTGCAGCCGGCTCGCCATCTGCTTGGTGTTGCGCTCCGGATTGATCAGCGGATCATCGGGCGCTGCAGCGAGAAAGGTGCGCGGCACCGTCGCCGATACATAACGAATCGGCTGTGAATCCGGCGGCGTGTTCGGATGCAGGAAGACCGGCTTAGCGTCCGGATTTTCGACCGGCAATGAGTCGTACGGCCCGGCCAGACCGATCCATCCCGCCAGTTGTGTTGGTTGAATGCTTTCTGCGCCCAGCCAGCGCGCGTCGAGCGCCAGCATGGCGGCGTTGTACCCGCCCGCGCTGTGCCCCATCACGAATACTCGTTTCCGGTCGGCGCCGAGGCGCGCCGCTTCGCGCAGCGACCACGCGGTCGCCGCCGCGTTGTCTTTCAGAAAATCCGGATAGCGCACCTCGGGGTACAGGCGATAGTCGGGAATCACGGCCATGACGCCGCGCGCTGCGAGCGCTTCGCCCACGAAGCGGTAGTGCGCGCGCTCGCCATACTTCCACGAGCCGCCGTAGAAAAACACGACCAGCGGCCAGCCCGCGGCCGGACGCACACGCTGTGCTGTCTCGCGCGGCACATAGACGTCGAGCTGCTGCCGTTTGCTGGCGCCATAAGCGGCGGTCGTCATCTCGTGCGAGTCCGACGCCACGAGCGCGTTAAACGAGCTGAGTGGAACGCACGCGGGCAGCGCAGCGGCGGCGACCACCGCGCCGACAACCGCGACCAGACGTGTCCACATCGTGCGCGCCATCGCCAACTGAACTCCGAGCTTCGGTTTACGGGAGGCGGCCGCAGGATCACCGGGGCCGATTGATCGGCCGTCAGGTTAAAACCGCTTTGGGTCACTGCAAGACAGGAATTGCGGGCGCAAACACCCGAAAGAAAACCGTTCCTACCGCGGCGGCGTCGTCTTCACAAACTCGACGACGTCTTCCAGCACCGGCGCCAGAAATCGCAACGGCGCCGCAAACGCGCCGATCAACGTGACGTGGTTCGTGCGCGGATAGAGCTGCACAGTCACCGGAACGCCCGCAGCCTGCAGCTTGGCCGCCATCTGTCGTGTATTGCGCTCGGGGTTGACCAGCTTGTCTTCGGGCGCGGCGCCGAGAAACGTGCGCGGCGCAGACGCTGCAACGTAACGAATCGGCTGCGACTCCGGCGGGGTGTTGGGATGAAAGAACACGGGTTGCGCATCGGGGTTCTCGATCGGCAAAAAATCGTACGGGCCGGCCAAGCCGATCCATCCGGCCAGCTGCGTTGTTTTTATGCCCTCGCCGCCAAGCCAACGCCGATCGAGCGCCACCATGGCAGCGTTGTATCCGCCCGCGCTATGGCCCATGACAAACACACGTTTGGGATCCGCACCGAGGCGCGCTGCTTCACGCAACGCCCACGCCATCGCCGCCGCGTTGTCTTTCAGAAATTCCGGGTAGCGCACTTCGGGATACAACCGATAGTCCGGAATGACCGTGACAATGCCGCGTGCCGCCAGCGCTTCGCCGACGAACCGATACTCCGCGCGCTCACCCTGGTTCCATGAACCGCCGTAGAAAAACACCACCAGCGGCCAGCCATTCGCGGGACGCACCCGCTCGGCCCGCGTTTGCTCCGAACTGCGCGGTGTATAGACATCGAGTTGACGCCGTTCGCCTGCACCATACGCCACCGTCGTGAGCTCGTACGAGTCGGATGACACAACGGCGTTGAGCGCGCGAATCGGCGAGCACGCGACCGCTGCCACGACAGCGACGACCACAGCAAGCAGTATCAGCAGCACACGCGCCATGAAATCAAACCGAGTTCCGTTTATGAGATGGAGCCGGACAGGATGACCGGCCCGGTCGGCCCGCCGGTGGGCGAGCCGCCCGCGGGTTCGACGGTAATGGCAAGCACCGCGCCTCTGCGCAGCTGGCCGCGATGCCCCTCGGGCACTTGCAATGTCCCGTCGATTTGCCCGAGTACCGCCAGCGAAAGCGGCGCGCCGCCTTCGGGGATGACCCACAACTCGTAGCTCTGCAGACGGCTGGCAACGATCGGCCGCGCGGCGCGCAGCTCGAGCGTCCGGCGATCAGCCGATAGGGCCGCCGTCACGCTCGGCGGCGCACCTTTCATCGCCAGCTGTGCGATCGGCGTCAGTGTGGGCTCGGTCGTTGCGCGCAATGCCAGCAGCGCGACGCCGAACACGAACGCCGCCGTGACGCCGAATGCCCAGCCGCGCAGGAAAGCAACGCGCGAGTACCAGGGCGCGCGGTACTGCGATAAGTTGAGCTCGCGCGCAAGCCGCTGCCAGCCGCCGGCCGGCAGCGTTTCGGCAATGCCCTCGCGATAGTTCGGCGTGAACTCCCGCTGTAACGTGCGCAACCGCAATGCCACCGCGGGCTCTTCGCGCAGTGCCCGCTGCAGACGGCGGCGCGCGCCTGCGCGCAAGGTGCCGAGCATGTACTCGCCAATCAATGCATCGAGGTGACGATGACGTGCGAGCTTCATCGCGGGGCTCCGATATTCCCGGTGCAATGATCGATGCAATTGCGCAAATTGAGCATGCCGCGCCGGACCCACGTCTTCACGGTGCCGAGCGGTTTGCCTAGGTGTGCCGCGAGGTCGCCGTGACTGAGCCCGTGCTCGTACGCCAGCACCAGCGCCTGCCGCTCCGCCGCGGCGAGCTCGCCCAGGCATTGCCGCAGAAAGCTTCGCAATCGACTCGTGTCGAGCGCATCTTCTGCGGTGTCGGCGCTGCTCCAGTCGAACATTTGATCCAGTGAAGCTTCCGGTTTGTTATCCAATGCCGCGTGGTACGAATCCACGCGCGCCACGTCATGCGTTTCCATCACATCGATCGCACGGTTGCGCACGATGGCCGTCATCCACCCGACCGGCGCGCCGAACGGATCGAACGAATCGGCAGCGCGCCAGATGCGGGCAAAGCTGTCGTGCAAAACTTCCTCGGCGAGTTCCCTTCGGCGCGTAATTCGTTGTGCAACGCCGAGCAGTAGCGGCGCACAGCGCCGGTACAGGCGCGCGAACGCATCGACGTCGCGCGCAGCCGTCGCAAGCAGCAACCGCCTGATTTCTTGTTCGTCCAACAAAATTACGCCCCGTTGAAGTTACGGTTCACCGGCCAGGATGGATGGCGGGATTGTGCCCCGCTGGCCGTCCATCCCGTCGAGGATCGTTTGAATTGACCGGCCAATCCCATGCGCCCTTGCGTCGCTGCAACTATTTCTGGCGCGGCGTTTCGAGCTGCTCATCCGGTTGGCTGAGCGTGCCAGCGCGCAACTCGCGCACCGCTTTGGCGACCGCACGCGCGACGTTGCGCACTTCTTCCTGCACGTTCTTGTCCTGGTCGAGTTCATCGTGGCTGGTTGCATACGGCTTGTAGTAGCCGATGAAACGATCGAGCCGCGCCTGCGAGCCGGCGTCGATCAGTCCCATCCAGTCAAGCCAGTCGGATAACGACCGGCGCACGCCTTCGATGCCGGCCACATCGCCGTGTACGACCAGGCCGTAGGTACGGCCCGACAGGTGCTTCGGATACGGCCAACCCGCCAGCTCGATCTGCTTCGCCTTTTTCGCGTCCTTGCCGTCGGTTGAACTTGGATCGGTGTTGCCCCCGTCGGCGCACACCAGCCGATCGATCATCAGCTTCAGTGCGCTCGGCACCTGGTACCAGTACACCGGAGTGACGATGATGATGCCGTGCGCCGCCGACCAGCGCGGGTAGATCTCGTTCATCCAGTCGTTGACCTGGCCCAGCGCGTGATTGGGATAGCAGCTGCAGGGCCAGTGGCACAACGGCATCGCCGTCGAGACGCAGCCCTTGCACGGATGAATCTGTTTGCCGTACTCGGAGGTGATGAGGCTCAGATCGAGATCATCGGCTTGGATGCGTGCCTTTCGCAACGTGTCGATTACGATGCGCGAGAGGCGCCACGTTTTGGAGATCTCGCCCGGGCATGTTCCGTCGTTGCGGTCGGCCCCCGAAATCACCAGCACTCGCGAGGGCGACGCGGGATCCTTCTGCTGCTTCTCGGCGGCGCGGATCGCCTGGCGGGCAGCGCGCCATTCGTCCGACAGATCGTAAGAAGGATCGGCGTAGCCGCGGCCGGCGGGGTGGGTCAGCGGCGCCTTGCGATGCTCGGTGTATCCGTCCCACGCGATGATTTCGATCCGCTTGAGCGCACTCGCCTCGGCACCAAACGCCGGATCGGTGAACTTGTCGAAAAATCGCGCGCGAAAATCGGCGCGCGACAGTTTCCCCGGCGCCTGGCCCTTACGAACCCTGATGTTTTTCTTGTTCATTTGAAGTCCCCAACTCCTTTTCCTGCGGGTCCGAATCCTCTTCGTGCGGGTCCGAATCCTCTTCGTGCGGCTCAAATGGCAGCTCGTCGGCCTGCACATCGGCCTGCACATCGGCCTGCACATCAGGGCCAGGCTCGCCCGGCGGAGCCGGTTGTTCCTCGAGCAGGATATCAACGGCGGTGATGCGCGGTGGCGCTGGAGACATCGAGCTGATTGCGTCGTCGGCCGCTGCGACAGCGCGCTGACGGAACAACAATTGACGCATCAGCAGCGCTCCGAAAATGAGTCCGAGCAGAATCGCACCGCCGATTGCCAATACGCCCCTGAAGACACTGCGTCCGCCTGTGCTCTTCTCTGCGGGCGGTCCGTTCGATGCAGTCGCCGTTGGCGCTGCTTCGACAGCGGCGGTCGCTGACGATGCCGCGCCCGAACCGGCGGAAACCTGTAGAGACACTGCATCCCCGGGCATCAACGTCGAACCGGCCGCGGGCACCTGCGCAATGATCCGGCCGCGCGCTTCCGCACTGGCTGACTCGCTGCGGCTCACCTTGAATTCGGCCAGCGAACGCGCGGCGTCGACGTAAGAGCGGCCGACAACGTTTGGCATTTCGAAAATTTCGACGGTCGCGCGCGGTGCGCTTGACACCGTCAACACGACCGCCGAGCCCGCCGGGGCGCGCGCCGCTGCGCGCGGCGACTGTTCAAGCACTTGCCCTTCGGGCGCGCTTGACCGCTCGGTGCGCGGTCGCTCGGCTCGCTCAACCGAAAATCTTGCGAGGCGCGTCTGCGCACGATCGAAAGGCATGCCCACCACGTTCGGCACGTCGATCAGCTCCGGGCCTTCCTGGCCGGCCGACACCTGCAGGCGGACGACGCTGCCGCGCTTGACCAGCGTGCCTTCGGGTGGCTGCTGCTCGATCACGGTGCCCACGCGCAGCTCGCTGGTGACGACCACCGGCTGCGCTTTCAAGTCGACGTCCTTCTGCAGCCGCTGGCGCGCGTCGTTGATGTTGACGTTGGTGACGCGCGGCACTCGCACCAGCGAACCGTCTGACAAGACCAGTGTCACCGGCCCGCCGGCAGGCAAGGTGGCCGGTGCCATCGGAGTCTGCGCGAGCACGGTGCCACCGGCTTCAGCAGCGGCGCGGTACGAGCGCTGCACAGTAAAAAGCTTCAGGCGTGTGCGCGCGTCGTCAAAGGTGGTGCCCACCACATTCGGCACTGCAAGCGATGTTGCTGTGGAAGGAACCGTCGGTGGCAGCGTCGCATCGGGCGCGCGCGGTGCGACATCGATGATCGGCGCCGGGTCGCGACACAGTCCCGACGCGCGTGCGCGATCACGATCGGACGCGGGAAGTTGATTGCACAAGGGCCGCTGCGCCGACGCGGATGTGAAAGCGCTGAGCAGAGTCAGCACAACGACCGGCAACGTGGCACGCCTCAAGGAATGCATAAATTTTCTGCCGATCCACCAGCCGCCTGGGATGGTGCGATTGTGACCGAAGTGATGCCGGGGCCGGCCGAACAATGTCTAAATGGGAATGTCGACGCTCACCGGCTGATCTGACGCGACGCGCTCGTGTCTGAACGGATCTCTCGGCGCTCCTTCGACGGCGGTGACGTGCTCCTTCAGCAAAACGCTCTTGTACCTGAGACGCGCAGTCACCGACGCATTGCCGAGCGCGAGCAATTCAAACCGTCCTTCGCGCACGGCGAGCGTCGCACTTTGTGCGCCCGTGATGATCTCCAGCGTAAGCCTGAGCTCCGGCAGCGCCCTATCGGCCACACGGACCTTCAGCACCGGGTAGGCGGTCGAAGTCATGGTGTGCTGGTCGAGCCTGACAAGGGCCGGCGGGCCCGGAATTAGCGCGCTGAGTTGCACCGCATTGCGCACCGCAAGCACCTGACCCCAACCCTGCG
>JACCSD010000314.1 GCA_013813185.1 Burkholderiaceae bacterium | reverse complement strand
AGCGGGTACGATTAGAAATGCCAAGAACGACGACGGGCGCGACCACTTTGTCTTCCCGCCATCTGTACCTCTTCGCGGTAGGGGCTATCGCGGTCGCCGCGATCGTGCGCTGGCTGCTCGGGCCGCTGCTTGCCGACCACCTGCCATATCTCACTTTCTTTATTGCGGTGGCGGTGACCGCCTGGTACGGCGGGCTACGACCGGCATTGCTGGCAGCCGCGCTGGGATTCGTCGCAGCGTTGGCTTTCTTTGTTCCAGAAAATGCCGACCCATCGTTGCGCCAGATCGTCACGGCGCAATGGCCCGACTGGGTCCGGTACTTCATCATCACCGCGGCTTTCGCTATTTTCGGTGAGGCCAAAAAGGACGCCTTGAATCGCGCCGACTTGCGGCGCGAAACACTGCAAGTCACTCTGTCGAGTATCGGCGACGGCGTCGTCGTTACCGACACCGAAGGGCGGGTGACGTCGTTGAATCCGATCGCAGAAACGCTGACGGGGTGGAAACAACGCGACGCGGTCGGGCTTCCACTCGAGGACGTGTTTCACATCGTCAACGAGGAAACACGCAAGGCAGTCGAAAGCCCGGTAGCGAAGGTACTCGAGCATGGTCGCATCGTGGCGCTTGCCAACCATACGTTGCTGATCGCAAAGGACGGAGTCGAGCGACCGATCGATGACAGTGCGGCGCCGATTCGGGCCGCGGACGGCTCACTGCTCGGAGTTGTGCTGATATTTCGGGATGTGACCGAGATGCGCATCGCCGAACGCTCCCTGCGCGCCAGCGAAGCCCGCAAGTCGGCGGTTTTGAGAACTGCGCTCGATTCGATCGTGACCATCGATCACGAGGGAAAGATCGTCGATTTCAATCCGGCGGCGGAAGCCATGTTCGGTTACCGGCGCGACGATGTCATCGGGCGCGGAATGGGCGAAGTCATCGTGCCGCCAGCGCTGCGTGAGAGTCATCGGCGGGGGATGCAGCGCTATCTCGCCACTGGGGAGCAGCGCGTTCTGAATCGGCTGATCGAACTCACAGCGATGCGTTCCGACGGCAGTGAATTTCCGGTAGAGCTTGCGATCACCGCCATCGGTGACGCGCAGCAACCGATGTTTACCGGTTACTTGCGCGACATCAGCTATCGCAAGCAAGCCGACGATGCGCTGCGCGCCGCGCATGGCGAACTCGAGCAACGGGTGCAGCAACGCACTGCCGAGCTGATCGAAGCGAGCGGTTTTGCGCAAGCGCTGCTGGAGAGTCTGCAGACCGGCATCGTTGCGTGCAACGCAGACGGCGTATTGACACTGTTCAACCAGGCGACGCGCGAGTTTCACGGGTTGCCGCAAGAGGCATTACCGGCGGACCAGTGGGCGCAACACTACAACCTGTACCGGGCCGACGGCGTAACCCCTCTGACCAAGGAAGAGATTCCCCTTTTTCGCGCGCTAAGCGGCGAACACGTACGCGATGTCGAAATGGTCATCGCGCCAAAAAAAGGCAAGGTGCGAACCGTCTGCGCCAGCGGTCAGTCGTTCTATGACGGCGCCGGCAAGCACCTGGGTGCAGTCGTTTCGATGCACGACATTACCGAAGGCAAACAGGCTGCAGCCGCCCTGCGAGAGGCACACGACGATCTCGAGGGGCGCGTCGCCGCTCGCACCGCCGAATTGGACGGAGCCAACAGCGCGTTGCAGCAAGCCGATCGTCGCAAAGATGAATTTCTCGCAACGCTGGCGCACGAGCTGCGCAATCCGCTGGCGCCACTGCGCAACGGGTTGCAGGTCATGCGTCTGGCAGGGGCCGATGCGAACGTGGTCGAGCGCGCGCGCGCAATGATGGAGCGACAACTAACGCAGATCATTCGGCTGGTCGATGACCTGCTCGATGTCAACCGGATCAGTCGCGGCACTTTCATCCTGCGTATCGAGCGCGCCAATCTTGCCGACATCGTCCACCACGCATTGGAAACATGCGCACCGCCGATCCAGGACAAGCAACACCGACTCACGGTTTCAATTCCGCCGGCGCCGATTTACGTCGATGCCGATTCGGCGCGGCTGTCGCAGGCGCTGTGCAATTTGCTGGTCAACGCCGCCAAGTTCACGCCAAATGGCGGAGAAATCCGGCTGGACGTCCGCCGCAACGGCGGTGACGCCGTGATTTCGATCACGGATTCCGGAGTTGGCATCTCGGCGGACATGATCGACAAGGTGTTCGAGATGTTCACACAGTTGGATCGCTCGCTCGAAACGTCGCAGGCGGGGCTGGGCATCGGCCTGTCGATTGTGCAGCGCCTTGTCGAAATGCATGGCGGCACCGTCGAGGCCAGGAGCGCCGGCCTTGGCACGGGTAGTGAGTTCATTGTGAAACTACCGGGCGCCGTCGTACAAGCGGAGGACTTCAAGCGCATCAACACTTCCGCACCAGTGGGCAATGTTAATTCGCGCCGCATTCTGATCGCCGACGACAACGAAGACGCTGCCGACAGTCTGGCGATGATGCTGAGCATGATGGGCAACGAGACGCGAACCGCACCCGACGGGCTCGCGGCGCTGCAAATCGGTGCGACGTTCGCGCCGGAGATCGTGTTGCTCGACATCGGGATGCCCAAACTCAACGGCTATGACGCCGCCCGCCGGATTCGCGGGGAGCCATGGGGCGCACGCCTGGTTCTGGTGGCGCTGACAGGACGCAGCCAGGACGAAGACCGACGCCTTTCGCACGAAGCCGGCTTCGATTTTCATCTGGTCAAGCCGATCGAGCCGGCCGCGCTGGAGAAACTGCTGGCGATCGTTCCTTCCGCGCTTGATACCCGCGCTTGACACCCGCGCTTGACAATGGAAATGCGGCACCGGTATAAACCAAACGATCGTTTGGTTTAGGTGCCGATTTGTCCGCCGTCGCGCTGCGCTCTCCTCGTTCCGACAACCGCGTGTCGATCGTCCTCGATGCGGCGGCGAGTCTTTTTGCCGAAAAAGGCTACGTCGCCACCTCGATGCGCGACATCGCGCAGCGGTGCGGCATGCTGCCCGGATCCCTCTATTACCACTTCGCTGCCAAGGAAGATCTGCTGGTGGCGGTGTACGAGCGTGGCGTCGAGGAGCTTCTCGGTAACGTGCGCGCGGCAATCGCGAAGGAATCCGAACCATGGCTGCGCCTGCAGGCGGCGTGCACGGCGCACCTGGAAACCGTGCTTCGGCGCAGTGACTACGCGCAGGTGCTGATACGCGTGCTGCCGGACGATGTCGCACCGGCGGTAACGCGCCTTGCGGAGCTGCGAGACGAATACGAAAAACAGCTGGCGAGCCTGATCGGCGCATTGCCGTTGGCCAACGGAACCGATCGCAAAGCGCTGC
>JACCSD010000086.1 GCA_013813185.1 Burkholderiaceae bacterium | reverse complement strand
TCGTCAGCTATCGCCGCGCCGATTCCGAAGACAGCGCCGGCCGCTTGTTCGAAGCGCTGAAAGCCCGTTTCGGCGAGCGCGTGTTCCTCGACACGTCGAGCATTCCGTACGGCGAAGATTTTCGGCGTGTGATCCGAACGCGCATTGCAGCGAGCGACGTCGTGCTCGTCGTCGTCGGCAATCAATGGCTCACCGCGGCCGGCAAGCGCGGCCCGAGGCTGCAGCAGCCGGACGACCCGGTTCGCTTCGAGATCGAAACCGCACTTGCACGCGACGGCGTGCGCATCGTGCCGGTGAGAATTGGGGGCGCCGAAGCGCCACCGGAATCGGCGCTGCCGGTGTCGATCCGCGCGCTGGCGGCGCTGAACATGGCGCAGCTTCGCAACGGGACGTTCGATGTCGACTTCAACGCGCTGGTCGACCAGCTGCACGGACGCATGCCCGGCGACGTCGTGCGGGAGCTCGATGGGTGGGGTCGCGTCAAGGCGGCCGCCGCTGCCTGGCCGATCGCAACGTTTGCGGTCACGCTGGCAGCGCTCCTTGCCGCATGGTCCGGCGCATTCGACCTGTTGCATATCGACACGCACACGCAGCGCTTGCTGCTCGCCGCCGGCGGCGCGAACAGCGGCGAGCCGGTGCTGCTGGTCGGGATCGACGCGGCGAGCGAGCGCGCGCGCGGCCGGCCGTTCGGGCCGATTGAACACGTGGCCGATTGGCGGCGCGACCACGCGCGATTGATCGACCGCGCCGCGCGCGCCGGCGCGAGTGCGGTGGTGTTCGACATGTTTTTCGAGCGCGCGACCGATGCCGACGCCGAGCTCGCCGCCGCCGCGCGCCGGGCCTCCGCAGCGGGGAAGCCGACGCGCGTGGTCTTCGGCGCGCGCCGTCTTGCCGGCGACGCGCCCGATTTGCAGCCGGGGCTGCGCGAAGCGGGTCAACCCGGGTCGCTATGCCTGATCGATCGCGGAGGCGGCGCGTTGTGGTCGACGCCGCTCGCGGTTGTGCCGCGTGCAACGACCTCGGGAGAATTGGTGGCGGCAGCGCATCCTTCGTTGTCGCTGGCAGCGGTGGTGGGCGAGCCACTGCGCGCAGCCGATCTGGCACGCCGTGAATTGCGCTTCGATGGGCCGCTGCGTGCGACGCCGGTGCTGTTCAGCGGCGTCGAGCCGCAGCGACTCGATAGGCCCTCGTGCCGCATCGCGCGCGCCGGCGACGATCAGCTGACGCTGCTGCTGCGCGTCGCCCCGCCCGGGTATTGGCGCGATGCCGTGCGGCACGTGTCGTACGCCGACGCGCTCGATCCGGCGCGCGCGGCCGACGACCGCCTCAAAGGCCGCGTGTTGCTCGTAGGCGTGATGGCGCTCGAGCGCGCCGACAGTAACGAAGACATCCACGTCGTTCGCGACGGTCTTGCGGCGCGCCAGGTGTTCGGCGTCGAATTGCAGGCCGACGCCATTGCGACGCTCGCCAGCGGCCGTGTGCCGCAACTACTGACCGTTGGCTGGCATCTAGTCACGACGCTGCTGGCGTGTGGGGTCGGTGCGGCAGCCGCGCTCGTGTTGTATCGCAAGCCACGGTGGTGGCGCCGCGGTGCGCTGTTGGCACTGGTGCTCGTGTGGATGCTCGCTGCATGGTGGCTCGCGACGCGCGACATCGTGCTCAACGCGGCGCATGATGTGATTGCGATGCTGTTGTCGTATCTGGCGCTGCGCGCGACGCAATGGTTCGCGCGCACCTTCCAACGCCTGCGGAGGCCGTCGCCATGAAACCCTCACCCGGGCACGTGCAGCGCTGGCTTGTGTTCGTGACGTTGGTGCTCGCGCTGGCTGGCAGCGCCAGCGCACGCCAGTCAGCGTTGCCGCCGGTTCAGCTGTGGCAGATCGCGCGCGAAGTGCCTGGCGCCGATCCGCGCTGGCAGCGCGTCGACGCCAACCGGCCCGGTGTGCGTGTGTGGCGTGGCGGGCGCGAGATCGCAGTACAGCGGCTGATGGTGCTGCAACCGGGCGACGAGATCGAGACCGGGCAGAACGTAGCCGCGGTGCTCCGTTTCCGTGATGCCGGCGACACGCTGGTGCTCAATGGCACGCGCGTGCGAATCGGCTCGCTCGAAGTGCTGTTCGGGCGCGTGTTTGCGCTGTTGCGCAACCGCTTTACGGTGTCGAGCGAGACCGTGGTGGCCGGTGTCGAGGGCACGAGCTTCGTGTTCGAGGTCGATCGCAATCGCGTGGTGCGTGTCGCGGTGGCTGATGGTGCGGTCGTCTGTCGCTCGCGGCAGGGCGCATGGGCGCCGGTGCGGCTGCGCGCCAATGAGGCGCTGCGGTCGCGCTACCCCGGTCGCGGGCCGCCGCTGGTCGGCAACGCCGACGCGCGGGAGCTACGCGCGTATGAAGCCATGGCGCTTGCGGTGAGTCGTGCGCAGCCGCCCGACTCAAACAAAAGGCAATAGAGGCGAGCGTGGCGGCGGTCATCGAAACTCCCAGACTTATATTCTTGTTTAGCGGCCACATGATCGACAAGCCGGACCGCAAGCTTCCGCGGTTCCCGCCGGAGTGCGAGCCGAGGATCACCGCTGCGATCGACGCCACGCTGGCCGGGCTGGGCGCCGGCCCTGCCGACCTTGGGATTACGCAGGGGGCGTGCGGCGGGGATGTGCTGTTTGCCGAGGCCATGCTCAAACGCGGCGCAGCTTTGGAGTTGCTTTTGCCGTTGCCGGAAGAAGCCTTCGTCGTCAGATCCGTGGATTTCAAAAAGGCATCGTCTGCTGTGCCCGATCGCTGGCGCGATCGTTTCCACGCGGTTCGGCAGCAACCATCGGTACGAACTTCGGTCATGCCCGCTGAGAGGGGATCCGAAGAATCCGACGGTGTGTTCGAGCGCTGCAATCTGTGGATGCTCGAGCGTGCATTGTCGTTCGGTGCGGACAAAGTGCGCTTTATCTGCGTGTGGAACGGTGACGGCGGGGATGGGCCGGGAGGCACCGACCACATGCGCGAGGCCGTTCAGAAGAGCGGCGGTGCCGAGTGCTGGATCGATACTCGCAAACTGTGTCAGCAGCGTTAGCGGCTGCCTGACGGTGCTTCTTGTACGTTAATGACGCACGCGCCTAAGATCGCCGTGAGAATGGCCTTCACTCCATCGCAAGGAAGATTCGATGCCAGATCCTCTGCAACCGATTACGCAGGTCGATTCCGTCGCGTTCGAGAAACCGGAATTCCAGCAATCACTGAACGACTACTCCCGGGTAATCCTGGCGGAAGGCGATTCGTGGTTCAGCTACGGCTCGACGAAATTCCGCAATACGTTTACGTCGATGGAGCTTCCGTACCCCGCGTGCGTGCTCAATATTTCGGAGCCCGGAGACACGCTGCGCCGAATGCACGAGACGACGCGCAATCGGCAGTTCTACTTTTATCTGCGAAACAAGAGTGGGCGGCGCTGGGACGCAATTTTTCTTTCGGGTGGCGGTAATGACCTGATGGACGCCTTGTGGAACAAGGACACGCAGCGCTCGGAAATACTGGTCCGGCCGAACGCGCCGGGAGGCATCGACCAATCGAGCTTGCGGTCGGTGATAAACGACGACGCGCTCGATGCATTGCTCAGTTACATCAAGGTCAATGTCGCGCAGATCGTTGCGCAGGGACGCGACGGCGGCGACAGCGACAGCAAGGATGTTCCGCTCTTCATGCATACCTACGCGCTGGCGCAACCACGCAACGCGCCGGTACGGCACGTGGGGGGAGGTCCGTGGCTCTTCCCGGCGTGCGTGTGGCTGGGGATCGACCCCGCGCTGTGGCTGGACCTGAGTCGGCTGCTGCTCGAAGAACTCGCAGCCTGCATCAGGTCAATCGACCTGCCCAATTTTCACGTGGTCGATACGTTGAACCTGACCACGACGCTGATACCGGCGGCCGCGGGCACCACCGGAGACTCGAACGACTGGGACAATGAAATTCATCCCAATCGCGGCGGTTACAAAAAGCTCGCGGCGACCTGGACCGAGGAGATCGGCAGGCTGCTTCCCTGAGCTTTCATTCCCGCTGAAGAATCAGCAGGGCACAACCTTGAACTCGACGCGCCGGTCGAGTGCGTCGCGCACGTCATCGGTACCGGTGCCCACCAGCTTTTCGCGTGAGCCCACGCCGCTGGCGATGACGCGCCCTTTGAGTTGCGGCGCTTCACGCTCGAGACGGTTCTTTACATTTTCGGCGCGCAGCACCGACAACCGCTCGTTCAAAGGCTCCGGACCCGTCGGGCTGGTGTGGCCGACCACCTGCAGGCAGGCGGAGCGCGCGCCGGCGCGCTGAGCGATCTGGCTCAGCCACATCGAGTACGGGGCGTTTAGTCGGGCATCGCTGACGAAATCGGTGGACCCGGGCCGGAACAGAAACTTCACGCCGAGGCGGTTACTGGCGAGTCCAACTCGTACGACTTCGCCGAACGCGCGCTCGGCGTCGGCGCGACGGCCGAGCTTCCAGTTCGCGCTGTAAAGCCCGTTGTGCACGCGCAGCTGATCACCCTTCGGAGTTGAAAGCGCGCTCCGATAGACCTCGATCGCGTCCTGGTAACGGCCGCCGTCGAAGAGGTCGCTCGCCTCCGCGATCAGCGACGCCGCCAGAATTCCATCGAGGTAGGACGGATCAATCCGATCGCCTGGCTTCGTTCCCTGGCACGTCTGGACGTAAGCGTCGACCGAAGGATCCTTGATCCACGCGGGCGCGTCCTGCAGATGAGGCAGCGGCGTCTGATTCACGCCTTCGATTTGTGCGCGGGCGACGCCTTTCGCAACAATCAACCCCGACTTCAAATCGGCCAGTGCGAGGCAGATTCGAAACGCGTCACGCGCGCCGCCGGTTTGGTTCTTCAGATCGATCGCGGTGAACGTTCCCACCAGAACGATCGGAGCCTGGCCAACGGTCGCACGCGAAAACGGCTGCGCGTTGAAGCCCGGATACTTTGCGCGCACCAGCCCCTGGATTTTCGCTTCGAGCGATTGGGTAGTGACGGTTTGCGTGTGCGATACGCCATCGACCAGCGGATCGATCACGAGCAGCCGCTGCGTCGGCGGCATCGTGAGCGCCTTCGAAGCGCTCGAGAACAGGTTGTTCGCCGCGGCGAGCAGCGCGTCATCGAGCGGCAGAACCGGCGGCGGTGCCGGAGCCGGCGCTGCCACGACCGGAGGTGCCACTGGCGCTGGCGCGGTCGCGGCAGGCGGCGGCGCGGTCGGTCCGGGTCCGCTGGCGGCTGGCGCGGGTGGCGCCGTCGGAAACAACGTCGCGCAGCCGGACACCAGCGTTGTGATTGATGCGATGAGCAGACCCATCTGCAACGCCCGGTTCGCTGCAACGAGTGAACCGACCGCCCGCATCGACGTTTTCATGTTTGACACTCCCTGCCGCGAAGAAAGTCTCTTTCGGTCGCCGTTATCTGTCCCGTCTGCTGGAACTTCTCTTCGATCGCCAGGCATCGGGCAGACCGTGACCTTTGGGGTTGCTTGAGCACTGCTTTCGAAATTGGAGGTGCCGATACCGGGCCCGCGGCGACCTCTGTTTTCTTGGCGGGCGCCGGCTCATCACGCGTGGGCGGCGGAAGTGCTGGCGCTGGCGTCGCAACCTCGGTCGGCGGCGCGGCCTTCGGCAGTTGTGCCGGTGTGGTTGGTGTGGGGAATAAATCGATCGCGGAGATCCACCACGCGATCACAACCACCGCGGCAGTGACGCCAAGACCCATCAGCAAGCGGCGCGACGGTGCGATAGCCGGCACCGAATCTCGCGGCACTTGCGATACACCATGCGCGTCGTCGCCCTTGTGCGCCGTGTCGGGTATTTCTCGCCGCAGCGTGATGGGAACAGCAATCTGCACGGGCCGCTGCACCGGACCGTGCGAACCAGGCGCTTTCGCTAGCTCAGTCAGATCCGCCAGCAGTTGCGATAGCCGCGCATCGCTGCGGTCGCCTTGCCAGCCGACCAGGTCGAACATCTGCGTCTGCCGAAATTCGAGAGGGGGCCGCACCTTATCGAGCAGCACCGGCACCAGTTTCTCGTTCTGCAACGCTTCGTAAGCTTCAATGCGAACCCAACGGCTGCCGATCGACGTCGTGGTCCACAGCGCCACCAGGCAGCGTGCCTTGTTGAGCTCTTCCTCGAGTACCTTCGGCCACAGCGTGCCCGCGCGCGTT
>JACCSD010000272.1 GCA_013813185.1 Burkholderiaceae bacterium | reverse complement strand
GCCCTGAAGGCAGCGCCGCAGTGCTAAACGCTCGCGGTCGAGATCGCATCTCGAGTTGTGAGGAAAAGCGTTTGCTCCGAATCGAGGCAATGTCTCAACAGCAGCGGCTGGCGCAGCGGCGCCGCCAATTGAGGCGTCGCCCGAGGAACGGAGCCAGACCGGAGCAGTTGAGCGAAAAAACGCTTTAGCCTTTTTTCGCGCCGGCCTGGTGAGTACCGCAGTGGTTGCCACTTTAGTGGCCGACGCCTTTGGCGGCGCCGCTGCGCCAGCCGCTGCTGCTGCACAGCGCGCCGCTACCGCGGCAGTTTGCCGCGCATTTCGCGCACTTTCATCACGGCCGCCGGTTCACCCCCGCTGGCCGCGCGGCTGTAGTAATACCAGGCGCGCTGGTAGTCCTGTTCGACGCCTTCGCCTTTCTCATAGAAGCTGGCGATGATGTAAGCCGATGCCTCGTCGCCCTGATCGGCCGCGCGCTCGTACCACTGTGCAGCCTGCTTCAGATCGCGCGGCGCGCCGCGCCCCAGAAAATACTGCGTGGCCAGTCCCACCTGCGCTGCGAGGTAGTCCTGTTCGGCGGCCTTGCGGAACCACGCGGTGGCTTCATCCTGCGACCGTGTGACGTGCTCCCCTCTTTCATACAGAAGCCCGAGCGCGAACTGCGCTTGCGCGAACCCGAGTTCAGCCGACCTTCGCAGCCAGCCGACCCCCGACCACGGATCGGCCGTCGTACCCTCGCCTGCGAGCAGCATGACCGCCAGATTGAATTGCGCAACTCGATTGTTGCGATCGGCCGCCTTGCGATAGTGCGCAACCGCCCGCGCCTGATCGCTTGCGCGGTAGGCATTCCAGCCCGCGGTAACGTCGACATCGTTGTCAGGCGCCACTTGCTGGCGGCTCGCGCCGGCACCACTACACGCAAGCAACAATGCCACCAGGAGGAATGCAATCCGCATCACGTTGACGATACCTGCTGCGGCGCGGCTTCTTCAGCGGCCTTGGGCCCGCCGACAAAGCGAGCGATGATGATCCCCAGCTCGTACAAAATGCACAGCGGGATCGCAAGCAGCAGCTGCGACAACACGTCGGGCGGGGTGAAGATCGCCGCGATGATGAACGCACCGACGATCACATAAGGGCGCGCTTTTTTCAGCTTGTCGATGGTGGCGATGCCAAAGCGCACCAGCAGCACCACAACGATCGGCACTTCAAAGGTCAAACCGAACGCGATAAACAGGCTCATCACAAAGCCGAAGTACGCCTCGATGTCGGGCGAGACTGATACCGAGGCGGGCGCAAAGCCGGCGATAAACTTGAATACGAATCCGAACACGATGAAGTAGCAATACGCCATCCCGGCGAAAAACATCAGCACGCTCGATGCGATCAGCGGTCCCGCCAGCCGCTTCTCATGCCGATAGAGCCCCGGCGCGACGAATGACCACACCTGCCACAGCACATAGGGCAGGGCGACCAGGAACGCGGCGAACAACGTCACTTTGAGCGGCACCATGAACGGCGTGATGACGCCGGTGGCGAGAAGCTTGGTGCCGGCTGGCAGCGCCGCCAGCATCGGCTGCGACAGGAAGTTGAAAATCTCCTGCATGAAGAACGCCATCGGAATGAAAACAATAATGACGGCGATCGCCGCCCGCACCACCCGCTGCCGAAGCTCGACGAGGTGCGACAGAAAACTTTGTTCCGGAGCGGGCTCCTCGGTTTCGGCGGACATCGGTGCGTAGCGGACGCTGCTAGCGCCGAATGCGCGGCTTGCTCACACGCGCGCGCGGCGACCGCTTGTGACGCGAAGGACCCGCATCGGGCATCGCCAGCTGGCGCTTGAGCCTGGCAATTTCTTCGCTCAATTCGTGAATGGTCGGGCCGGGCTTGAACCGGCGTTCGAAGCGGCGGTTGACATAGCCCTCACCCGTACCGTCCCACGAATAATCGGTCGGCGTCGAGCTCGTCGCGGTTGCGGGATCGTCGAAACCGGTGTTCAAGCTTTTCACCGTCGAATCGATCCCCGCCTGCAGACTTGAGATGTTTCCCTGCACCGTTGATTCGATCGAGCGCGCAACGTCACGCGCTTCCTCCTGCAGCTTCTTCAGATCTGCCAGCTCGACTTCGCGATTGATGTCGGATTTGACCTGCGCCACGTAGCGTTGCGCCTTGCCGGCCCACTCGCCGACCGTACGTGCGACGCGCGGCAGCCGTTCCGGGCCGAGCACGACCAGCGCCACCGTGCCAATCAAGGCAAGCTCACCGAAACTGAAATCGAACATCGCAGAGGTCGAGGGTCAGGCGGTCATCACGAATCCGCCCGACATGCGCAGGCGCGCTAGACGTTGGACGCGGGACCCTTTTCCTTGGCTTGCACGTCGATGGTCTGCCCCGGCACCTGGCGCCGGTCGTCGACCTTGCCGGCGACGTCGTCAGTGCCGTCCTTCATGCCTTCCTTGAAGCCTTTGATCGCGCCGCCCATGTCCTTGCCCATATTTTTCAACTTGGCGGTGCCAAAGATCAGGATGATGACCAGTAGAACAATCAACCAATGCCAGATCGAGAATGAACCCATTTTGTACTCCTACAGACGTTTCCACGGGCGCGGCCCGCCCAGGATGTGGATGTGCAAGTGATCAACTTCCTGCCCGCCGTCCGGACCATTGTTGATCACGAGCCGAAAGCCGTTGTCGCAACCCTGTTC
>JACCSD010000267.1 GCA_013813185.1 Burkholderiaceae bacterium | reverse complement strand
GACGACAAGTGGCTGGTGATGATTCGCTACATCAGCCGCACCGAGACCGAAGTCTGGCGGATGGACGTGGCGAGCGGAAAGCGCGAGCGCTTGTTGCCAGGCTCTGACTCGGCTCCACGTGCGACGTATTTCGGTCTGGAGTTTTCGCCGGACGGCTCACGTCTGTACCTGACCACCACCGCGCGCAGCGAATTTCAGCAGCTGGCCGAATACAGGTTCGCGACGCGCGCGCTGCGCGTTCTGTCGTCGAAGATCGCGTGGGACGCCGATGGCATCGCGCTCTCGCACGATGGCCGCCGGCTGGCCGCCGTGTTCAACGTCGACGGCCGCGACGAGCTGCGATTGTTCGATCCGGCCAGCGGCAAGGAGCTTGCACGGCCGAAGGTTTCGAGTGGCCAGATCTCAGGCTTGAAGTGGCACGAGAAGCGCGTGGGTGAGCTTGCGTTCACGTTGAATTCGCCGCAAAGCCCGGCGACGATTTTCAGCGTTGATACCGTGACCGGAGCCGTGCAGCGTTGGACCACGGCGGACACCGCCGGTGTAGATCCTGCGAGTTTTCGCGACGCCGAGATCGTGCGCTGGAAAAGTTTCGATGGCCGCACCATCAGCGGCGTTCTGACACTGCCCCCTCCGCGCTTTATGAGCCAGGGACCGAGGCCGGTGATCGTGGCGATTCACGGTGGCCCGGAAGCGCAGGCGACCGTCAATTTCAACGGCCGGTTCAACTATCTGATCAATGAGCTCGGCGTCGCGCTGCTCGAACCGAACGTGCGCGGCTCGAGTGGCTACGGCAAGACGTTTCTCGACCTCGACAACGGCGTCAAGCGCGAAGACTCGGTCAAGGATATCGGCGCGCTGCTCGATTGGATTGCAACCGATCCGCGGCTGGACGCAAAACGCGTGATGGTCCAGGGCGGCAGCTACGGCGGCTACATGGTGCTCGCGAGCCTCGTGCATTACAGCGACCGGCTGCGCGGCGGCATCGATGTGGTCGGCATCTCGGATTTCGTCAGCTTCCTAAACAACACCGAAAGCTACCGGCGCGATCTGCGGCGTTCCGAGTACGGCGACGAGCGCGATCCGGCGGTGCGTGCCGTGCTCGATCAGATCGCGCCGCTTGCGAACGCCGGAAAGATTCGCGCGCCGCTGCTCGTCGTGCACGGCAAGAACGATCCGCGGGTGCCGGTGGGCGAAGCGAAGCAGATCGTGCAGAAGGTGCGCGCCAACGGAACGCCGGTGTGGTACCTCGAGGCCGACAACGAAGGGCACGGCTTCGCGCGCAAGGCCAACGCAGATTTCTACTTTTATTCGATGGTGGCGTTCATCGAGCGTTATTTGCTGAGCGATGAATTGCGGTGATTAGGTCACTAGGGTCAGCGGCCGGTCGCGAAAGCATGCCGACGAGCCACGCGATTCGCCGCGGCGCGGCTTCCCAGAGTGACCTGACGGCACTGGCGCTTCCGCGACCAGCGGGGCGCCGACGTAGGGTGGATTGCTCGTTCGATTTCTGAGCAATTTCGGTGAAGCATGCGAATTCGGGCACGGGCCGCGTGCGTCCGATGCGAGCGTTGAGCGGAGTGGGCATCGACGATCCGGCTATTTCACTGCACCGGCCAGTGCGAGCGAAGCGTCGGTACGCATCTGCGCCGGCAGCGTCGACCAGACGATTCCATCGCGGGTGCGTGTTTCGAGTTCGATCGCGCCCGCCGCGAGCGCTTGCAACGCGGCACGATTCGCGAGTGGGATGACGTGGGCGATCGGTTCGCTCAGCATTCCAAGCTCGATGGTGTGGGGCGCCGCGCGGTCGGGGCGCAGCGTCAGGCGTGCGGTGCCGCGCGCCGCGCGCTGCGGCACGACGACCAGAAAGTGCACATCGGCCTGATCGATCAGCAGCGCCTGCGGCTCGACGGCGGCATGCTGCGGCAGCGCAAGCCGGTACGGGGCGCCCGTATGAGACAGCGACAGCGATTGTGTCGCGATCAGTTCGATCGACGCGGTTTCGCCGGGAGGCAGTTGCAATGCATCGGCAATCGACTCGTCGATCGCCAGCTTTACGTGCCCGTCCGTGCTTGCCTGTAACTCTTCGCCGCCGTCGCTCGGTTCGTCGCCGCCACATCCCGAGTCGAGCCGCAGCAGATCGAGGATGCGCCCGTTGCGATGAATTCGCAGCGCGTCGCTGTGCTCGTCAACCGCCGGCAGCCGCCCGGCGAGGTTGATCGTTTCGATGCTGCGATTGTGGAAATGCTGGGTCACCCGCACATCCGCCAGCGAGCCGAGCAGCCGCACGTCGAACGAGCTCGAGATCAGGTGTGCATCGCGGGCGCGTTCGATGGCCGGCGTCGATGCTCGTTCGGTGCGCAACGGCTGCATGGTCGATACCGGCGAGACGAACAGCAGCGCGGCCAACTCGGCCGCGGTGAGAAATCCGTCGAACAGTACTTGCAGCGCAGGCATCGCGTTCTCCTTGATCGGCCAGGGCTGGCCGACGAAGCGAACAATCGCCTGCGGACAAGAAGCGGCTTTGAAGGTGGCGGGAAGCGTGTGTGAAAAAGCCGTGAACCTCGGACCGATTGTTCAATGGCGAAGAGTCGACGCGGCGCGCACGATGGTCACGACGGCACTCAAGCCGGTGATGGACGATGCGATGCAAACTACTTATTTCCCCTTGCAGCAGCAAAGCTCGAAGAGGCGCCAGAAACGCCAAGCTCGCCTGAAGCGAATCGTCAGCGTGGCCGTGGGCTTG